>CALNBC010000359.1 GCA_937874755.1 uncultured Clostridia bacterium | reverse complement strand
GCTATCTTCTCTGCCTGCTCCTCGCAGCCGAGCAGCTCGCCTAGTGTGCGGTACGCTTCGGGGTAGTTGTCCATGGTCGCCTGGATGAATATGGTGGGTACGCCCGTCCTGGCTTGGACGTCGTCCATGTCTTCCTTGTGGGTCTTTTTCATGTCGCCAAGGTCGATTATCACCTGGGGTTCGGCGGCGATGAGCGCCTCGAGGTTGAGGGATACGTTGCCGCCGTAGAACTGACCAAACTCGGGCAAATCAAGGTATTTTTGGGGTATGTAAGACGCCGTCTCGCCGCCGGGGTTGCTGCTCCAGCCAATCATGTGGTCGGGGGCGACGGTGTAGAGTATCATCTGCGCTAAGGAGCCGCTGGGGGCGATGCGGGTAATAGTCGTCGGGAGTTCGACCTCGCGCCCGCAGGAATCGGTGAATATAAAGGTTTCAGCCTCGGGGCTTTCAATTGGGGCGGTCGGTCCAGGGGTGGTTGCCGCCTCTTGCTGCATTGGCGTTTCTTCGGCGGGAGCGTCCGCGGTTTCACTCGCGCACCCGGCAAACAGCGCGGCCAGCATCGCGAGCGCCAACAGCAGAGCCAGTTTCTTTTTCATTTTAATCTTCCTCCTTTGTGATTGCTCTTCTATATCAATTCCGGCAGCTGTGTCGGATTGAACGCTATCATGTAAAGGTGCTTGGGTATGGGCAGCACCAGCGGGAAGCCCTCGTCCTCCCCCTCAACCAGTTTGGAGAGGAACTCCTCCTCGCTCATCTTAGAATACGCGTCCGTCGAACCGTATGTTTCAAAGAAGAGCAGCGCGTCCTCCTTCGAGAGGAAGGGCTGGTCGAGAGCCAGCTCGAGCCGTTCCTCCTCGAATTTTGCGCCCATTCTTGTGAGCCGCTCGCGGATGTCTTCCCTGTTGGGCATCTTGTGACCCTTGACGCTGCTTATGGCGATTGCCAGCTTTGCGCCGGAGCGCTTTGCGGTTTCGCAGATGAGCGCGCCATCGCCGAAAAAGCAGTAAACCATCACGCAAATGCTCTCGGGTTGTGTAAACTCCTCCAGGTCGGTGCAGGCGACCTCTATGTTGGTTATGCCGCGCTTTGCTATGTTCTCTTTGAGTACGGCGAGGGGCGCGGGGTTGCTGTCCACCGCGATAACCTTCTTCGCCCCCTTTGAAAGCTCGAGAGAGAGGTACCCCAAACCGCAGCCCGCGTCGCAGATGGTCGGCTCCGGCCCAAGCCGCGAGAGTATGCTCTTTGCGAGGGCGGTATGGTATTCGGTGTGTTCGGACGCGTTCTTCATGAAGCGAATCATGTTGGGTTTCCAGAAGTGCATCATTGTGCAAAGCCCCCCCGGGTATTGTTGTAGTCAAATGCTCAAACGAGGTCGTCTGCCGGGCTAAAGGCGCCGTTCATGCGCGGCAGGATGACGGTCTCGTCGCCGAAATCGGCGAACTCGACGTTGACGCCGTAAAGGTCGCGCACAAGAGCGGGAGTCAGCACTTCCTTGGGCGCGCCGAATGCCTTGACGCTGCCGCAATCGAGGGCGAGCACCCTGTCCCCAAAGTAGAGCGCCTGCTGGGGGTTGTGGGAGGTGACGAGCACCGTCAGCCCGGACTGCGCCAGTTCCTTGATGCTCTTTAGCACCCTGAGCTGGTTGCCGTAGTCCAGGTTGGAGGTGGGTTCGTCCATCAGCAGTATCTTCCCCTGCTGCACGAGAGCGCGGGCGATGAGCGCGAGTTGACGCTCGCCGCCGCTTATCTCGCCGAAGCCCTCTTCGGCAAGGTCGAATATGGACATTCGCTGCAGCGCGTCCGAGACTATGGAATCGTCCTCCTTGGTGGGGGAGGAAAATGGCGGCAGGTGTACGGTTCTGCCCATGGTCACCATCTGGCGCACCGTGTAGTTGTAAGTCGGCGCGCTCGCCTGTGGTATGTACGCCACGCGCTTCGCCAAATCCCGCGCGTTGTAGTTATCAAGGGGTGCTCCGTCGATTTCGATTGCGCCCCCCGCCCGCTTGATATGCCCGAGTATGCACTTGAACAGCGTGGACTTGCCCGCGCCGTTTTTGCCCAGCACGAACACCATCTCGCCGCCCTTTACGGCAAAGGAAATATCGTCCAGCACGAGGTGCTTGCCGTAAGAGAAATTAAGGCTTTCCACCATAATTGGGTTCATGTGCTCCTCCTTTTGCCCGAGAAGAATATATAGAGGAAGAAAGGCGCTCCCACAAATGCGGTCAATATGCCTATGGGCAGTTCGCTGGTGATGATGGAGCGGGCGATATTGTCCACCACCATCAAAAAGGAAGCGCCCATGAGCATAGTCGCGGGGAGCAGCGTTCTGTAATCGCAGCCTACGAGTTGGCGCGCAAAGTGGGGGATTACGAGACCCACCCAACCAATCATGCCCGAAACGGCGACGGAGGACGAGGTCAGAAGGGTCGCGCACAGCACGACTATCGCCCTGAGCAGCTTTATGTTCACGCCGAGCGCGCGCGCCTCCTCGTCGCCCAAGGTGGCGACGTTCAGCCGCCAGCGGAGCAGGAACAGCGGCACAAAGCCTACGAGCATTATCGGGAATATCATCTGCACGTCGCTCATGCGTATGTTTGAAAGGCTGCCCATAAGCCAGTAGGTTATCGCGGGCAGCTGGTCGGTCGGGTCCGCCACGAGCTTGAGGTACGAGGTCATCGCCTGAAAGAGCGAGCCAATCATTATGCCCGCGAGCACCATGCCCAACACGGGGCTTTCCTTGAAGCGCGAGGCGAGCGCCATGGCGACGAGCACAGCCAGCAGCCCGAATGAGAACGACAGTACCGATATGCCGGCGTACCCAAGGCCCAGCATAATGGCAAGAGCCGCGCCAAACCCCGCGCCTGCGGAGGAGCCGAGCACGTCCGGCGAGACCATAGGGTTTTTGAACAGCCCCTGGTAGACGCAGCCATAATCGCAGCGGCGCTCATAGGCGCGGCAGGCGGATGTTGATGGCGACGCGCTCCATCTGCTCCGTCCAGGTCATATCTATGGGGAATATTTTGCTTGCGAATATCTTTATGAGTTCGGGCAGCGGAACGCCGTACCTGCCGATGGAAAACGATACCAGGAAACAGCCAAGAAACAGCAGTACGAGAAACAGCATTCGCCGCTTGACGGACTTTTTGGGGAAGCGCGCGGCAATCATGCTTTCCCGACCGGCGAGTTTTTCAGAAGTTTTGTGGGGCAACGCATCCTCCATAAGCCGACAACAGAATGACATACGCGGCACAATCGATATGTTTTTGAAAATAAATCCGAATGTGATAAGTATAACACGAGATTGGCGGTTGTGCAACGCAGAATACTCCAATAAATTCCATGCAAATTTCTGCTTGCCAAAGCGGGTTTACAGTTATAACCGCGTACGATGACGAGTTTGTTGTTGTGCGGCGGGTTTATGAAGATTATAATGGATTTCATTGTGAAGGCAATATGCTCTCCCTAGCGGCAAGCGACGGAGCGGCGTATTTTTTATACTTTTCAATTTTGGAGGAGAGGCATGACTAAAGGGCAGCAATACCTTGCCGGGTTCAAGGAGGGGTTGGCCGTACTGTTCGGCTTTATACCCGTGGGCATCGCCTACGCGATAGTGGCGCGGCAGGCGGGGCTGACGCCCATCGAGACCGTACTTATGTCCGCCACGGGGTTCGCCGGGGCGAGCCAGATGATGGTGGCGGGAATGTACGCCCAGGGGGCGAGTGTCGCGGCTGCAATAGTAGCGACCTTTATTCTCAACCTCAGGCACCTAATCATGAGCACCTGCGTGTTCGACCGCATGAAAAACGCGCCGCTCAAGCTGAAGCTGGTCGCCGCATTCGGCATTACGGATGAATCCTTCGCGATGTTCACCACCCAAGGGGAGAAGCACTCCAACGTGTACTTCTTCCTCGGCCTTATAACCGCGACTTATTCTTCCTGGGTAGTGGGCACCGTCATAGGGGTGGTGGCATCGGCGTTTCTGCCCGACATGCTCAGCGCAAGCATGGGCATCGCCCTCTACGCGATGTTTTTGGCGCTGCTGACGCCCGGCGTCAAGCAAAACCTGCGGCTGGTCATACTGGTGGCGCTCACCGCCGTGCTCAACGCGCTGCTCTCGAAAATAATCGCTCCCAGTTGGTCGCTGATAATCTCCACAATCGCCTGCGCTATGTTGGGTACATTCTTTGTAGACCTCGACGGGAAGGAGGGCGAATCAAATGCGGCTTGAAGTCTTTCTGTTGATAATGGGCATGGCGCTGGTGACTTACATTCCGAGAATGTTGCCCGCCGTATTTTTGCACAAGCTCAAGTTCGGTCCCCGGTTTGAGAAGTTTCTCAAGCTGATACCCTACACCGCCATGTCCGCCCTGGTGTTCCCGGGCATATTCACAGTCGACCCCGCCAACTGGTACATAGGTGTGGTGGGAGGAGTCGCCGCGGTGCTGCTCGCTTGGAACAAGCTGCCCCTCGCGCTGACGGTTTTAGGCTCGGTGCTGGCGGTATTCTTGACTTATCTGATTGTTTGACCAAAAACAGCCTGTTTGCCGAGGCTTTATTCTTAATCCAAACTGAATTCAAAAGACCCTGCGCCAAGTTGGCGCAGGGCTTTGCCGTAAAGGAGAGGTTCATGGAGGGTCATGGAGGGTCATGGAGGTCGGATGTCGTATGTGGACTTCGTTGGAGGTCTAAACTCAGCGCCAGGTCGGGTCAATTTTAGCTTTTGCGCTTAGGCGGGCGGTCAGTCGGCTTTAGCAGCAGCAGCGCCCGCACCTGCCGCCTCTGTTCTCGAATCTTTCTGCTTCTGCTTCAACGCGCTCGTTGCCGGACAGAAGACCTGCAAGCGTTCCGTTGCTCTCGAGCAAGGTTCTAAAGGATAAATTGTTCTCTTCATCGGCTAAAATCAGGAAGAGTATGATAATCAACAGTATCAATGTGATTTCATCGAAACAGATACGTTCGTCATGGTGATGGTTACAGCTACAGTTACCCATTTTTCCGGTACCTCCGGTTCCTTTATATTTCGTGGGGTTGTTATCCTCACACTGCATAATATGTATCTCTCCAATTTGTTGCTACACTTGTAGGTGTAATTTATCATCATAAAAAATCTTTATATAGCTGTGGTTATACTTTGTACCCTGTGCTTCGCGGTGCAAAACGCCGCGATGGCGCTTGCCGTCAAAACCGCGGTGCCGGTACTCGGCTTGTTAGGCATCACATCCATATGTTGTGAATAATTGTTAACAATAAGGTTTCGGGTATATGCTATAATTATAAAAAGGCTTTGCTGGAGGTAGGCAGTTGAGCGAGTCCGCTTACGAAATAGCCGCGCTGACTATGCGCTTTTGGTTCACCGCGCTGATGGTGTTCCTGCTTTGGCGCATAATCCGCGCGGTTTTGCGCGATTATTCGGCGCAGCGCACCGCCAAGAAGGCGGATACGGGCTATTCCCTCGGGGTGCTCGAGGTCGTCGCCCCAAAGGCAGACGGCAGGGGCAGACCGCACCCCCTGTACGGCAGGCGGTTCGCCCTCAAACGGGAAAACCGCATAGGCAGGGCGGGCAGCTCGGATATTCGCATAAAGCACAGCGGCATTGCCCCCCACCAGGCGAGCATATTCCAAAAGGGCAACAGGGTGCTGCTTTCGGACTACGGCGGCAAGAAGGGCGTATACCTCAACGGCGAGCGCATCGAGGAGGATACACCCCTTGTGGATGGCGACGAAATCGCGGTAGGCGGCGTCGAGTTCGTGCTGCACCTTTTAACCGCGGGGCAAACAGCGCGGCCCGAAAGGCGCGCAATAGAGGACGACGGCGAATTTGAAAACCCGGTGGAGTACGCCGATTCAGACGAATACGATGCCGATTCAGACGAATACGATGCCGACGAACCTGGAGATGGGCGCGGCGAGCCTTACGACTGGACGGACTTCGTGCGCGAAGGCGGCGAAGCTGAAAAGGCGCAGTACGATGGCGAGTACGACGAGTACGAGCCGGACGATTCGCAAGGCGCGCCGCAAAAAAGGCACATCAGGAGGTGGCGCCGTTGAAAAAGGGCAAGACGGGCGGCCTTATGTCGCTGATAATCATATTCGAGCTTTCCGCCTTCGGGCTGTTGGCATTCAGGGATGGCGCGGTGGATACGAACGCCTTCATCGCCGCGGGCATACTCTTTTTGGTGCTGGCGGGCAGTTACGCGCTGCTCACCGCCGCCTTCAAGCACCTCGACGGATTTTTACTGGTCATAGTCTACACGCTGCTGGCCGTCGGCATGGTGGTGCAGTACCGAATCAACCCGGACATCGCCTTCAAACAGCTGCTGTCCATAGCGATAGGCGTGGCGGCGATGGCGTTTATAATGATATTCCTGCGCAAGCTGGAGCGCATCAACAACACAAAGCTATGCACCATAGTCATGGTCGGCTCGGTGCTGTTCCTTGCGCTGCCGCTGGCGATAGGCTCAGAGCAGGGCGGCGCCAAGAACTGGATAGACCTCGGGTTCTTCTCGCTGCAGCCGGGCGAACTAATCAAGATAACCCTTATATACGCCCTTGCGGTCTACCTGAGCGAGCGCACAAAGCTAAAGAAGCTGATTCCCGTCGGCGTATTCGTGCTGTTGCTCATGGTGCTGCTCATCGCCGAGAAGGACCTCGGAGCCGCGCTGATTTACGCGGGGGTAATAATCGCTATGTACTACGCGGCGACGGGCAACGTCTGGGTGACGGTGGCGGGCATAGGCGCGGGCGCGGGGGCGGCGGTCATCAGTTACGAGCTGTTCTCCCACGTGCGCGTGCGCGTCGCCGCCTGGCGCAACCCCTGGGCGAGCTATTACGACGGCGGCTACCAAATCGCCCAAGGGCTTATGGCGATTGCCAGCGGTGGGCTTTTCGGGCTGGGGCTGAACCTCGGCACACCCAAGGTCATACCGGCGTACCATACCGACTATATCTTCGCGGTAATCTGCGAGGAGATGGGCATAATCGTCGGGCTTTGCGTCATCGCGCTGTACGTCTTGTTCCTAGTTAGGGGAATGTCCATCTCGATGGGCTCGGCAGACAGGTTTTCTGCGCTGATTGCCCTTGGGTGCACAGTCTACATCGCGCTCCAGGCCTTCGTAATACTCGGCGGCATACTCAAGCTTATTCCGCTGACGGGGGTCACGCTGCCCTTCGTCAGCTACGGCGGCAGCTCCGTATTGACGGGGCTTGTTGCGGTGGCGCTCTTGCAGGTTGTCGCCGCCCAAAACGGCAGGCGCAGAGAGGGGGAAACCGGGTTTTGAAATCCTTCAGAAGAAACGCCCGCACAGTTTTCATAGTGGCGCTCGCCTTGTTTGCGCTGCTCGGCGGCTATTTTGTATACGCACTTAACACATACGGTATGCGCTGGCAGACCAACCCGTACAACGTGCGCGTGCAGAGCCAGAAGAACTCGGTCATCGCGGGGGACATAAAGGACAGGAACGGCGCAATCCTAGTGACCTCGGACGACGAGGGCAACCGCGTCTACGCGGACAGCAAGACATTGCGCAAGGCACTCGCCCACGTCACGGGGGACAACTTCGGGCTGACCGGCACCGGAGCGGAGAGCTTTTTCGCCAACTATCTGCTCGGCATGGACGCGGGGTTGTTTGAAATCATAGGCAACACCTTCTCGGGCGCGAAGCAGCGCGGGAGCGACGTTGTGCTTACGGTGGACGCGGAGCTTACAAAGTATGCCTACGGGCTGCTTTCGGACTATTCGGGCGGCGCGATAGTGCTGATGAACTACAAGACGGGCGAAATACTCCTGATGACCAGCGCGCCCTCCTTCGACCCGACCACAGCGGACGAATACCTCCCCGACAAGGACGGCAACGTGAAGGAGGACGACGGGGCGCTCGTCAACCGCGCCACCGCCGGCAAGTACACGCCGGGCTCGGTGTTCAAGATAGTCACCGCCGCGGCGGCGATTCGCTACATACCCAACGCGATGGAGCTGGACATAGAGTGCGGCGGTCCGCTGGCGTTTGACCAAGAGACCGGCGCGTTCCTGGAGCAGGTCAAGACCACCCCTGAACAGGACAAGGAAAACAGGACGAATCCCGACTTTGTACCCGAATACCTCTACCTTAGGGATTACCAGTCGTCCTACCACGACACCCTCACGCTCAAGCAGGCGTTCGCCAAGTCCTGCAACGTCTCCTTTGCGCGGCTGTCTTTGCTCCTTGGGGGCGACAAGATAAACAGCATGGCGAGGGCGTTCGGCATAGGCGAGGAATTCACCTTCTCGGACGTGGCGCTCTACACCAGCTCTTACCAAAAAGGCAGCAACCCTTACGAAACGGCATGGTCCGCCGTCGGTCAGCACAAGGACGTAATGACCCCCCTCAACCTCTGCATGATTTCCGCGTCCATTGCGAACGAGGGCGTCATGATGGAGCCCAAGCTCATGAAGCGGGGGGTCAACAGCGCGAACTACATAACCCACGCCCTGCAAACGAACGCGTATTCCTCGCCGCTCTCCTCTTTGGAGGCACAGACCATGCGCGAGCTTATGGAAGCGGTGGTCGAAAATGGTACGGGAACCGCCGCCGCTATTTCGGGCTACACCGTGGGCGGCAAGACGGGTACAGCGCAGACCGGCAAGGAGGAGGACGACGCCTGGTTCACCGGCTATGTGTACGACGACGACCACCCCTACGCCATCGCGGTTATCATCGAGGAGGGCGGCAGCGGCGGAAAAGTCGCCGCGCCCATAGCGAGGAAGGTGCTGAAGAAAGCCATCGAGCTGGGATGATTTTGCTGGGTGATTATCGGTTCGCTGAAAAAGAAGGCGTACCTTCCTGCATAGAAGGGTATTCAGCAAAGAAGAAGGCGTACCT
>CALNBC010000358.1 GCA_937874755.1 uncultured Clostridia bacterium | reverse complement strand
CAAAGTCAAAAAGCGGAGGGGGTGATTACGTGACTCCTGAAGAGGTGCTTAATTATTATTTCCGGTCGGTACAAATAATTGCATGGCTTGAAAAAGATACCCGGCAACTAGAGACCGACATTACGGCATTGTCCGCGAAAGTGGCGGAAGAGCGGCAGATAGGGTTAGAGCTTGTAACAAGTAGAAAACTCGTTGCGGCAAGCGGTGGACAACCCTCCCGTGGACTGCCGAAGGGGATAGATGATGCGTATGTCATCTATGAAGCGCAAATAAATCGACTAGAGACAGAGCTGCTCAAAACAAGGACATTGTTACTGCACAAGGAACAGCAGCTGCGGGAGATGCGGGACCTAATCGAACCAATCAGGCGAATCATCAGCGAGTTAGAACCAGACGAACAAGAGATCGTCGAAATGGTTTACAAGCACAGGCTGACCAATTGTCATATAGCAATAGAGCTAGAACGGGACGAAAAAACCATCAGGAGAAAGAGAGAACAAATTATTCAGAAAGTTTTATACAAATGCCGAGAAAGCGCCGAGTTTGCGCCGAGATTTATACCGAAAACTATGATACAATAGTATTGGCAAAAGTATACCACACCGCCCGCCCGCCGGCGGAAGTAGGCGGGACCTCCTTTCTTTACAGGCCGGGTTCCCCTCCCGGCCTCTTGCAAACAAAGCCCCGCCCATTTGGCGAGGTTACCACATAGGAGAAGGACTGGGCAGCCCCGGACCTTCTCAAGTAATCGCAAAAGAAGAAACCCTACCATACGGTGGGGTTTCTTCTATACAGACCACCAGGAGGTCATAACACGCGGAAAGGAGGTATAGGAGAGTGTGTAACCCAGGAGAACGATTGTCGACCGTAGACGTGAAAGAAACAATATCAAGAAAAGTTGTTGACCTTGTCGCCACAGTCAATGGGATAACCGCGCTGGCGTACGTAATAGAAGCGAAACTATACGGTCCTCGCGTCCAGGAGTGCGAAGAAAAAGAAATAGAAGCCA
Source organism: uncultured Clostridia bacterium (assembly GCA_937874755.1). Classification (GTDB taxonomy): domain Bacteria; phylum Bacillota; class Clostridia; order Christensenellales; family CALWSW01; genus CALNBC01. Next base: position 252 of record CALNBC010000358.1, on the reverse strand, counting down.
ACTGCCTAGAAGAGGCAATCAACACGTTGCTAAACAAAGCGGCAGAAGCATACGAAGTGTTAGGGATAATTAGCGAAAAAATGTAATACATATTTTGGTTGCTGCGCAAGCAGAGGGAAAAACATGCCATTAGCTGGGGTGGGAGCAGGCATGTAAAAAAGGGTGATTGTATGGCAAAGTGGCACAAGAAAGCAGCCGAAATGCTTGACCAAAACATCGACTACCAAACCATCGCCTCGGAGTGTGGCGTGA
>CALNBC010000357.1 GCA_937874755.1 uncultured Clostridia bacterium | reverse complement strand
ATAAAAGATTTAGTGTTCACGATAGGCAAACTCTGCGAATTTTGTGGTGTTGACCTTAACGACGTGAATATCACATATGTTCCGAAACAAAGCGCGGGAGGAATGCGACCAATGAATATAATCAAGGACGACTCCGCACGGTTTGCCCAGCAGACCGTCCGCGATGCGTTTCGAGCGTGGCTCGCCACGCATAACCCCGAATGGAGCAGCGGTACGGTTACGATGCACTATTCGGATGCCTACTATTTATATAACAACAGGCGAGGTATAACGCTTGAGGAAGCTTTGACCGCTGATGATGGTCTGCAAAAGGCGTATGATGCGATTGAGCACTTCTATACGGATAATCCGACCCAAACCAACAATCCGTCAGGTTCGGCGCGTGGGTATCTACGCTCTTTGCGTATGCTGAAAAAATTCCTTGATGAAAACTACCCTGAGTTGCTCAGTGCGAATTCGGTGGCTATTTCTGAGCCGAGCGTTCCCGATGCCGTGGTCGATGCATTAAACAAGAACTATACTTCGGGCTTTCGCTTTGACACTACCTATGTCAATCTTCTTTCAAGCGCCTCTGGCGTGGAAATTGACAGGCGTATGCTATCTTGAAGAGTATGGTTGTTTTGAGATCCCCGAATTTTATAAGCTGTATGAGGACAAGGTTAATCCAAACTGCATACGGAATGCGGATAATTTTGAAAATTTCTACGAGCAAATTGGTAAGAGCGGCGTCCGTTGCGTTCAAGCCCCATATATCGGCAACAGAATAGCGCGTTATAGCAACGGTGCGGTTTGGAGTACATTTAAGGAAGTCGCGGCAAAAATCGTATCTGTTATTACCGAGGAGTATTACGGCTCGTGCAATGAGGACGATTTGCACACCAAATTCTGCGCGTTCTCTACCGACTTGCTTGGCAAGATAATTAGGCAGTGTGCTGCTGACGAATTGATTCGTGTTGAAATAAACGATAGCGTATGCTATCAGACATTTGACGCACTTGGCTTGCCGGAGAACTTTTCAGAGGTGCTTGCCGAGGCTTTGGAGCGGCTTAGCGACATCGGGCTTGACCCGACGCAAGACGCTCTACATACAACTCTTTCACTTAAACTGGGCGTAAACTTCAAAGCAGAATACAATCTGCCTGATTGGGATACTTATAGGCGGCTCATAGCCGCATTCTATAAAGCAGAACCTCGCCGAGAGTGGAAATACAATATCTTTGGGGAGGTAACAAGCTAAGTGTACTCATATGTCTTTGATAAAAAAACGCGTGGTTATCTGCTGACTACACAGACTGGAAAATATGTGGCGAGTGAAATACGTCCCGTATTCGCTTCGGAACTTTCACTCACTGGGCTTGGGCGTTATTTTGAATACGACCGCCGCGAGACCCGCCCGCTGATGTGGGGTATGAAGAATACATATCTGATAGCAGACGTTGACGAGAAAGGCGAACCCTGCGGGCGCAAAGTAGCGCAGCTTAATAATACGCAGTACGGAAAATCGCTGAATATACAGACATTCTTTGATGGCAAAATGAAACTTGAGCCGGTGGATGTGGAGGCAATGGTGGCAGCGAACGCCAAAATAATGGACATCGTTGTCGCCGATGCAAAACGCCGGACTAAGGAACTATATGATGAAAGCATAAAGCGTTGCGATATCGCCTACATCGCTTTTTCGGGTGGCAAGGATTCCGTAGCCCTGCTCGATATCTGCCACAGGGTGTTGCCGCTTTCCGTGCCGGTTGTTTTTTCCGACACCGATATGGAACTGCCGGAGACCTATAAGGTTTGGGAAGAGATTAAGACCCGCTACCCAGAGCGCGAGTTTATCACTGCCAAAGCGGAAACGTCCGCTCTTGAGAACTGGAGGGTCTTTGCCCCACCGTCGCGCACAATTCGGTGGTGTTGTTCGGTACATAAAAGCACCCCCGCTCTGATGTGTCTTAAAAAGAAACTGCGCAAGTCGGCTATAAAGGTTATGGCGTTTGTTGGCGTTCGCGGCGATGAGAGCTACAGCCGCTCGTTTTACGAAGACGCCACGGACGGTGCAAAGAACGCCTCACAGATGAACCGGATGCCCATTCTCGATTGGGGCGCTCA
>CALNBC010000356.1 GCA_937874755.1 uncultured Clostridia bacterium | reverse complement strand
AGCGTTCATACCCTTCAGCGTGATTACCACCGCCGTATTTTACGGCGCCATAGCCAAGCGTTTCAAAAGCGCGGACGAAGCCGAGGGCGAGCTTTCCTCCTGCGTGCAGGAGAACCTGACGGGTGTTCGCGTGGTGCGCGCCTTCGGGCAGGAGTCCGCAGAAATCGAGCGCTTCGAAAAGAAGAACAACCTGTTCACCAAGCTTTGGATAAAGCTCGGCAAAGTCATGAGCGTTTTTTGGAGCACCGGCGACATAACCACAGGCATTATGCAGCTAATCGTCGTGGTGTTCGGCAGCGCCTTCGCCGTTTCTGGCAAGCTGCTGCTGGGCGAATACCTGGTGTTTTTGTACTACACTGCGATGATAGCCTGGCCTGTGCGCGCCTTCGGACGCATACTGGGGGATATGTCCAAGATGGGCGTTTCCCTCGAGCGACTGGGCGAGATACTCGACGAGCCCGAGGAGGTAGACGACCCCGCCGGCAAAACCCCCGACATGACGGGAGACATCGCCTTCGAAAACGTCAGCTTCTCCTACGAGGGCAGCGAGGACGTAATCTCCGACCTTTCCTTCACCATACCCGGCGGCACCACCTTTGGCATACTGGGCAGCACGGGCAGCGGCAAATCCACGCTGACTTACCTTTTGACCAGGCTTTACGACCTCGACCCGGGCTGCGGGCGCATAACAATCGGCGGGGTGGACATTATGGACATGCGCCTTTCCCACGTGCGAAAGAACGTAGGCTTAGTGCTGCAGGAGCCCTTCCTTTTTTCCCGCACAATCGCCGAGAACATCGCCGCCCTCGAAACCGAGCCGCCCATGGGCGAAATTCGCGAGGCCGCCCGCATGGCCGCACTGGACGAAACTGTGCTGGGTTTTGAAAAGGGGTACGACACTGTCATAGGCGAGCGCGGGGTCACGCTCTCGGGCGGTCAGCGCCAGCGCGTTGCCATAGCGCGAACGCTCATGCAAAAGGCCCCCATAATGGTGTTCGACGATTCGCTTTCCGCGGTGGACTCCATGACCGACCAGAAGATACGCTCCGCCCTAGCCAGGCGCGAAGGCGCAGCTACCACCATAATCATATCGCACAGGATAACCACCCTGATGCACGCGGACTGCATACTCGTGCTCAAAAACGGCAGTCTCGAGATGATGGGCACCCACGAGGAGCTGCTGCAAAGCAACGGGCTTTACAAGCGCGTTTACGACCTGCAGGGCGAAGCGAAGCTCGCTTCGGCCGACAGTTGAGCAACTCACACATGAACAAGGGGGCATAACAAATTGTCCGGCTACGACGAACAATCCTACAACAAGCCGTTCGACCTCAAAATATGGGCAAAGCTGCTGCCCTTTATAAAGAAGTACAAGTGGAGGCTGCTCGCC
>CALNBC010000355.1 GCA_937874755.1 uncultured Clostridia bacterium | reverse complement strand
GCTTTGTGCCCCCGCTCGTACTCGCGCATCGCAAGTATGGTCTTTTCCATGAGCTCCTCGAGGCTAATGCCCATCATGTCGGCACCTTTTTGGATTACCTCCCTCGAGCAGCCCGCAGCGAAGGCGGGTGTTTTGAACTTCTTTTTGACGGATTTCACTTCCAGGTCAAATGTGCTCTTTGACGGCCGCATCACCACCACCGCGCCAATCAGCCCCGTAAGCTCGTCCACCGCGTAGAGCGCCTTTTCCATGGGGTGAAGGGGCGCTATATCGCAGCTCAAGCCGTAACCGTGGCTCGCGCAGGCGCGTATGGTGCGCTCGTCCACCCCGTGTTCGCGCATGATTTCCTGCCCCTTTATGCAGTGCTGCCCGGGGAAGCGCTCAAAGTCCAAATCGTGCAGTATGCCCACGGTTCCCCAAAAGTCCTCCTCATCGGCGTAGCCCATGTCCCTGGCGAACCAGCGCATAACCGCCTCCACCGTCAGCGCGTGCTGAATGTGGAATGGTTCCTCGTTGTATTCTTTCAGAAGCTCCAGCGCTTCGTCTCTCGTCATATGTTACCTCCCAAGAAATATGCCGCGGCAGTGGCTCCCGCCGCCATGGTGAATATAGATATAAGCCCCGGAATGCGGTGTATGCCCCATTATTAAACGTCAACCCCCAAAAATTGCTTGACGAGCAAGCCGATAACGAAGGATACGCCCGCGACGGTTAGGCTTATCGCCGCCATCTCCAAAAAGCGCTTCTTGAAGTTTAGCCCCTTCGCCACCGATATGTAATAGTTGAATGCCGCGATTATTACCACGACAATCGCCAGCATGGCTATAAGCGCGTAAACGTACTGCCCGTCGTCGAACACCAGATAGGGCAGCACCAGGCTTCAAACTCGCTCTTACCTTTGTATATATGCTGGACTTAAACGCGTCCGGCCGCCCCTCTGCGCGCGCGGACAAGAATTCAGATGAAGCCATGGAAAGCGTCGCCGAAATGCCGGTAATAAGCCCCGAAAGGGCGACCAGCCTCGTGTTCGCCATCGCGAAGGTCAGCCCCGCCAATGTGCCGGTGAGCTCCACCAGCGCGTCGTTGAGCCCGAGCACCATCGAGCCGACGTACCTAAGGCGCTCCTCGTCCAGCATACCCAGCAGCTCCTGCTCATGCCTGTCCTCCTCCTCTGCGATGTGCTTCGCCTCGGGAACTTCGGCAATGAGCTGCGCGTACACCTTGTTTGCCGCGTCCTCGCCGCTCTCCATCTTTTTGAGCGCGAAGGTTATGCCCAGCACCCGGGCGAGCATCGCATACCACCACACGCTCAGCTTGTTCGGCTTTTGTTCGGTCCTGGTGTACTTTTGCCATATATCGGCGTGAGCCTTTTCTTCCGCCGCAATCCTGAGCAGCACCTTCTTGTTTTCCTCGTTTTTTGTACGCTGCGCTATTCGCGTATATATGTGGTATTCGGTTATCTCGTTCCTTTGCATCTTTTTCAATGTTGCGACAGCTTTGCCGGAAATCTCCATAAAATCACCTCTCATTTAGAATTTAGTATTGCACCGGTATCGGCAGACCCGCGCAAAATAAATGCGGGCACTTATTGACGCTTGATTATTATACCATCTTTGCAGAAGTTGGAGAACCTTGTCCCGTTTTTTTACCCACATCAACCGTTGGTTATAATGACAGTCCGTCATTTCTATGCTATAATTCTAGCTTGTAAGCCTGCGCCTTTGGCACACCCCGAGAGCGGGGCGCAGCGAAAGGAGCAAGGGCTCTGAATGTCGTCAAAAGTCCCAACTGCAAAAAAGAATAAGTTCAACGTGCTCACGCGCTTCCTGCCCGGCTATGTGCGCTATTTTGCGGCGGGAGTGCTGGTTTCCGCCCTTTCTATACTGCTCAACTTCCTTATGCCCCAGGTCATCCGCGTCACAGTGGACTCGGTAATAGGTGACGCGCCCTTTGATTTGCCGCAGTTCGCAATTGGCATAATCGAAGGCGCGGGCGGGCGCGGGTTCCTTCGGCAGAACATCTGGATTAGCGCGGTCATGGCGATTGCCTTCGCCGTACTGGCGTGCGTTTGCATGTTCCTTTACCGCCTTTTCGTCGCAAAGGGCAGCGAGGGCGTCATCCGGACTATGCGCAACGCGCTCTACCGCCACATACAGCACCTGCCCTACAAATGGCACGTCGCCACCCAGACGGGGGACATAATACAGCGCTGCACCTCGGACGTGGACGTGGTGCGAAACTTTCTGGTCTCGCAGTTGACCGAGCTGTTCCGAACGGTGATACTCGTAGCGTTTGCCCTCTACTTCATGTTTTCCATGAACGCCACCCTC
>CALNBC010000354.1 GCA_937874755.1 uncultured Clostridia bacterium | reverse complement strand
TGGGCGATTACGAAACCCCGCGTCCTGAACTGCCTGGGATGGCTGATATGCTGCGCGCGGGGTTTCGTAATCGCCCAACCAGTCAGCGGTGGAGCGAGGTTGTTCCATTGAACCCGGTTCGTCAACCTCGATGGGTTCCGGTGCCGTTTCGACGCCGCCTATATCAAGCTCTTGGCCAGCGCGAATCATGTTGACGTTGCCGATACTGTTTTTCTTGGCAATTTCGTCAACCGTCGTGCCGTACTGTTTGGCGAGCTTTGATAAAGTGTCGCCCTTTTTAACGGTATATTTAGCCATGTTTACGCCTCCCTACACCTCAAGCGCCGCAACGCGCTGTTCTAGACTTATAATTTGCTGCTGTAAAGACGTTATAGTCGGCGAGGATATGTTACCGTTCGTCGATAGTCCAGCTCCCACGTCGCTGCTGAATTCAAGCGTGTAAATACCGTTTGAAATGCGCAACCTTTCATTCAACCCTGAATTTATGACGCCAGCATGTAGACCATTTGAATCTATGTAAGGCGCATAAAGGTCAGTCGTGCCGCTTTGCGCGTCATAGCCCATATAAAGGCCAGTTGAGCCGTATATCTGTGTTCCGTACAAGTTCGCCGCGTGTATATTCGTACCCACAATCTTGCCGCTGTTTATCTCGGACGTTGGACTACCAAGTATCATGTTGTTGAGTATGTTCCAGCCGCCAATGGATCCGCCCGTGGAGCGCATATACCCGCTTTCGTCAACCGAAAACGTCCCGTTGATGCTCACATAGCCCTCTAGCGCGATTTTCGCCGCCGCTATCTGTATAATCTCCGCGGTCTGGTTGATGGCGGATATAACGTCGGCTTTCGTGACGGTCTGCGCAAACCCCTCGGCAGTCTGCCTGCGGACGGACGAAAGCCCCTTTTCAGCATCGTCCACCCGCGTGGTTAGGTTGTTGACCGCCTCACTATTGTTTATCGAATCCTTGAAGCTATCGCTCATGTTGTCCTCGTCGATATTGGATAGCACATACACCTCACGCTTGATGGTCTTGATGCACATTTCCTCGAACCAACCGTCGGTTTCCGTTTCAACCTGCTTGCCGTTCTCCCAGACCTTTGCGGACGCATATTTAGGCTTGCGCTTCTCGATATCCTTCATCGTCATGATGATGAGCTGATTCTTAGCAAAGTCGGCATACTCGATATACCCGAACCCGCCGACGACATTGCCGCGGTCAAACGGCTTGTTGATTACGAACTCGTAAGATTCCACGCGGTTGGTTGCACTCTTCTTGATAGGCTGGAAGGTATCGGAATCGTAGACAAGTTCAATGGTGACCGACAGCGGCTTTTCGACGGCGTATTTCTCAGCGATGTACTGAATGCCGTTGTAGCCGGGCATAAGCGTAATGTCGTACTTCTGCGCCTTGTTGTTCTTGTAGGGTATCGGGAACAAGTGGTTATCCTGCATCATGTCCAAGCCCATGCGGGCATAGTGGACGATATCAAGCGCCAGATCCGTCAAGTTGACGTTGTTCCAGACAACCGGAAGACCGTTGTCGTACTTATGGTCACTGTTTTTGCTATTCTTGCGCAGCCGCTCTTCCTCGGCGTTCTTAAGCGCACGGTCAATCGCAATGAAGTAACCCTGGATAAGCCTGCGTTGGTAGTCCGTTACCTCAAGCGCACCGGCGACGTTGCTCCCGAACTCCTGCAGCACCATATTGGTGAAGCGTTCGCTCATGTTCTCTTTCTTCTCCGCCAACTGCGTGTTGGCGGTCGCGAGATCCTTGTTTTCAGTTGCCTTTGCCATTTCTTCCCTCCTTACGCAACGCTCTGGTTGCGGTTTTTATCAAGCTTGAGACGCAACACCTTGTCCGCCTCGGACACCACCAGGCGAATAACCTGCGTATCCACGGGCAGAAGCCTTGTCACGCTCTCTGCGTTGTCGATTACGACCGGCATTGCTATGTCCCAGTGCTTTGACAGCACGTCGATGATCTCAAGCCCGGCGTTGATTCGAGCGGCGTTATTCGCGAACGTGTACGGCACCATGCGCCCGGTGTCCGTCGGTATCATGACCTCGCAGTCCTCTTTCAGACCGCCGTTTATCTGCTCGACAAACAGCCTGAACCGTACGCTCTTGAACTTGCCGTTGATTCGGTCGGTGAGCGCGTTAACCTTCGCTTTCGTGAACAGGTCGCAAAGGTAAATGCCCGCTTCCAGTTCCTCATACTCGGCTGACAGCGTTTTCTCCTGCGCTTTCAGCTCCCCGATGCGCGCCTGCTGGATTTCCACCTGGGCAGCTTGTCCTTTCCTCTGCTGGAGTTCCTGAATCTCGCTCTGGAGGGTGCTAATCTCGCCGCTGAGCTCGTCCACAATCTCAGTCGCATATTTGCTCACGTCTTCCTCGTGCGCCCTGCACGCCGCCAGTTTGGTGGCAAGTGCGTCATACTCGGGCGTGGTTTCGAAAAGGGCCGGGGTCTTGACCTTCGCGGTCAGCTCGGCAAGCTTGCCCTCTAGGGTTTCAATCTCAGCTTTGGAGCTTTCGATAGATGCACTCAGCTTCTCAATTTGCTCCCATTCCTCTTTGATTTTCGTCTTGTCGGCTTCCTTGATGCCGCGCTCGTTGATTTTCTGCAAGCGGTTGCTCTTGCAGGTATTGAACTCCTCGCGCATACGGGTGATGTCGGTTTCCGGAAGCTCCCTGTGGCAGGTGGGGCAAACCGCTTGCGCCTCGTCCCACGATTCGGAAAATACCGTTTCGTACTCTTTGAGCAGTTCGTTGCGCCTTTCCTCCATGCGGCTGATGTTGCTCTCGTGGCGCTGGATTTCAGCCTCGGTGTCCTTTACGGCGGTACGTACGTCAGATAGCTTGCCTTTGACCTTGTCAATCGCTTCGTATGCCTGGGCGTTCGCCTCGACTTCCAGCGTCCTGTGCGCCGCCTTCGCTTCCGCGATCGCGGTCACGGTTTCAACAGTAGCCTTACGTGCTTCGGCAGCGGCTGTGTTGCCCGTAAGCGCGTCCGTTTTCTTGGTAATGAGCGTGTTGAGGTCGACAGTCAGCCTGGTAAGCTGATTCTGTATCGCTTCGGGGTCGATAGGCGTTTCGGGTATAGCGCGCTGCGCCTCGTCTATGCGCCCGGGGATGGCAGCAAGCTGCTTGTTGATGTCCGTTTTCTTCGCTGCAGCAATCTTTTTGTACTCGTCTACCGTGTAGCGCTGGTTAGCCGCTCCTGGCATCCTGAGGTATTCTGGCAACTCCCGCAGCTCGGGCGACGAACTGATTACGTCCTCGTCGCTCACGTCGCCGCAGATTTCGAGGAGTAACTTCCGGCGTGCGTCCCAGGGCATTTCCTCCGCAAAGTATGTGGGCATGGTAAGCATCTTCATCTTTTCCGCGTCGCCACAGAACCTGAGCAGTGTCGCGTTGTATTCCTTCTCTTTCGTCGGTACACCGTCGATAAAGAAGTCAATCGTATGGCCGTCGAACTCTTCCGTAGCCGAACCGCGCTTCTTCTTATAAACCTCATGGAACACCTTCCTGAGGGTAACGATTCGCCCATCGTCCATAGCGAACTGTGCTTCAACCGCATGGTCGAGATAGTGCATGTCACCGTCTGCGTCTTTGGTCTTGGGCGTGAAGTTCTTTGCGCCGGTGCTTGCCTTGTCGAAAAGCAGCCACGTTATGGCGTTGAAAACGGTGGTCTTTCCTGTCGCGTTATCGCCGTAGATGCTGGCGCTCTGACCTTTGAAGTCATACGATTCATCTCTAAGCCCTTGGAAGTTATCGAGCTTGAGGTTTAAGATTTTCATTTCTTCTCCTTTGTGGTACAATAACAGTGCGAATTTCCCCCGCCGCTTCGAGATTGCCGTCTCGGGCGGCTTCTTTTATCATCCGGATAATTACTATCCTGGGGAGTCTGATCTTGAAGAGGCGCATAGCAGCGCATGAAGGGCACGAGAGTGTTTTGGGCTTGCCGAAAGTCAGTACGATAACACCGCAGTGGCGGCAGAAGAATGAGCTCATTCAGTCTCCTCCGCCCTCCACACCTCGCCGGTGTCAGCATCGTGGATGGTCGCGATTCCTAATCTGTACAGACAGGCGCAGTGGTTTGTGTCGATGTGCGCGTACGGTCTCGCTTCTTCCTCGGGCGTTCGTGGAATTTCAATGCCGAATGCTTTCATGGGGTTTCCTCCTTCGCTTTATTAACAATCGCCCTCAAGCTAGGCGATAATTTATCTGCAGGCCGCGCTCTCCAGTGTGGGTGTTTTACGCGGTGTATCCCACAGCGCCCGCCGTCAATGTGAGCACAGCGAAGGTCTATAAAATATAGGCAGTCCATACATTTGCGCTGTTTCACTTCCTATCTCCCTTCTCGTCCAGCTTCCTATACGCCCACAACGCGAGGCAGGCTATCAGTCCTAGGTACGGCGTGTAGAGCATGAGTAGCTCAAGTGCCATTGCGAAGTTGCTCATTTCCTACCATCCTTCAGCCAGGCGTAGAGAGAAATGCCCAGACACGCCAGCGACCAGACTAGGACTATTAGTCCTATAATCTGAGGGAAGCTCATTTCTCGTCCTCCTTCTGCAACTGTCCGCACCGATCGGGCGAGTTATGACACCGCTTCAAGTCGTCGCAATCACCGTACTTTTCGCAACACCGACAGCACAACCTTTTAACGGGTTCGCTTCTCGGGCAGACGTATGAGAGCTTGCAGAAATACCTCTTAGATATCACGAACATACCGGCCACCCATATAGGTCCAGATACTCCCACAGCTCCAACCAGTCCCAGTACCCGGGCTTGTCCGGTGTCATTTCCGTGAGCTTGCGTTCTATCTCCCAACGGGAGCGGGAGGCGCCGTCGTGAAGCTTATAAGAACCTTCGGGTTCTATGTGGATTGTGATAGGCATAATAGCTCCTTTCTGATATTGGCCGGGCTAATTAAGATTTGATGCGCTTCTCCCTTTCTGCCAGCCAGATTTCAAACTCTGCTGCGAAAGCCGGGTCTTCAAAGGCTTTGGTGACTATTTCGATGAGCGGTCGGGCAAGGTTGTCGATGTGCTCTTGTGGAATTGTTTCAGGCATTAGGTCGATTGCCTGTGTACGCTGTGCGGCAGCTGACATGGCCTGTCCTTTCTTTTGTAGTGAGAGAAATACGTGTGTGTTATAATCACCCCGAAAGGAGGTGTGTTCATGGAAAAGCTCACCGGCGAGCAACTTCACCAAATGGCCTTGGCATTCACGAGTACGACGTTTGCCGACTCTGATGCGATGAAAGTACGTCTACACAGCAATCCGATTGACGCCGAGGAAGCAATCGAATTGCAAACGAGTTCGTTCTTCTTCATGTACCAAAACGCTTATGCAAGATTCAAAAAGCTAAATAGTGGCATTAGATGATTGCAGTTTACGGAGCTGTTCGTTGAGCTTCGAAAGGTCAATAGTCTGAATTTCTCGCCGTTCTTGTACCGCTAATACAAGGGCGGCTATTTCTTTGGGATCGCCTGTGATTTTGATTTCCATTTCTCTTCTCCTTTCTATATGGCTTGGTCGGGTTCTCTCAACAGTTCATCAACGGTGCAGCCGAGTATTTCGGCGAGGCGGGGAAGTTTATCTGCACGGGGAAGGCATTCCCCGGATTCCCACTTCGTTATTGCTTGTTGAGACACGTTAAGCAACTGAGATAAGCGTTCTTGAGTCAGCCCTTTTCTGAGTCTCAACTCCTTTAAGTAGTTCAAATATACACCTCCCTTAACAACCTTTTGTTGTTTGCCTACATGTTACAACTACTTTTGGTTGTTGTCAAGCATATTTATCCAAATAATTCTTGCTATTACTACCAGAGGTTGTATATTGTTTTAAGGGGGTGATTACAATTTTTCAACAACGCCTAAAAGATGCGCGAAATGCGATAGGTATCTCACAAAAAGAACTTGCCAAGAGACTTTTTATATCACAACAAGCGTATGCGAAATATGAAACAGGGACAGCTACACCTAATCCTGAAATGCTTTCAAATATCGCTAGTATCCTGGGTGTCACGGTTGATTATCTTGTAGGTCGAGACCCAAACGCATCTTCCCCTATCCCCCAATCCACCGGTGGCGTGTGGATACCAGTCCTTGGCGAAATAGCCGCCGGTGTGCCGATCGAAGCAGTGACCGACATTGTTGATTATGAGGAAATTACAAAGGAGATGGCCGCCAGCGGTGAATACTTCGGGTTGAAAGTCAAAGGCGATTCAATGGACCCGCAAATCCTGGACAGCGATGTTGTAATCATAAAGAAGGAAAGTTCCGCCGACTCCGGAGACGTAGTTGCAGTTCTTGTAAACGGTGACAGCGCGACAGTTAAAAGAATAAAAATTAGGCCCGAAGGAATCATGCTTATTCCTGCAAACCCTAAATATGAAGCTATGTTTTATTCGTGTGATGATGTAGTTAAATTGCCTGTTATGATTCTTGGAAAGGTTGTCGAACTTAGGAGGAAGTTTTAGGGGGACGCAAATGAAACGGTCAATTGCAGCGGTGCTTGTCGTTCTGCTTATCTTGCTGGCGCTTTCTGGATGTTATAGCAAACAAGATATTGATGACGCTTACGACAACGGCTACGGAATGGGGCACGTAGAAGGATACAGTGAAGCGAAGACAGGAGCTGGTAATCTTCTTGATCAGATCGAAGATGTGATTAATAATTTTGATCAACAGAGCACTTCGACACAAGACCTAATCGACAAAATTCTTTATTTGCTCAGCATGCGCGACTATTTCATTTAACTCATATAAATGAAGCGTGTACTTATTTCGCTACTCTCCGTGGTGATACTTGCCATGGCATTTCTGATTGCACTGCCCACATCTGCTCATAGCGGGCGTACTGATGGTTCCGGAGGTCATTACAATCGCTCAATGGGCGAGTACCATTATCATCATGGATACCCACCCCATCAACATATAGGCGGTACATGCGTATATGATTTCGACGACCAGACCGACCATCACGGTGGATCGTCATCTAAATCCGCATCAACCCCCACGCCAGCCCCTGCATTTACACCAAAACCTACAGATAAACTAGCGCAAGAGAACGCCCATTATATGCCGTCGCAAAGCCAGGATTCGATTTTCACTATCATAATTAAAGCAGTCATTGCCCTCTTCGCTGTCGCTTACTTCGGTGGCTTATTCATTGGAATATTAGTAATGTTTTGCAGCGAGATCCATGAGAAATGAGTATTTTGGCGAGATAAAAAACGCAGAAAAAAATAGTTTATTATCAGGCTACATCTCCACGAAAGGACACCATCTTGAAAGCGTACATATACGGCAGATACTCAAGTCACAATCAAAAAGACACAAGCATAGAGCAGCAATTCAAAGAAATCCGTGAGTACTGCCAGAAGAACGATATACAGATCATCGGCGAATACGCAGACCGCGCTTTGACCGGCACAACTGCAAAACGACCTGAGTTCCAGCGCATGATACGTGACGCCGCAAAAGGCAAGGTGCAGCTCGTCGTATGTTGGAAGGTTGACCGCTTCGCCCGTAACCGCGAAGACGCCGCCGTATACAAAGGCCGCCTTCGTCGCTATGGCGTTCGCGTACTGTATGCCCGCGAGTATATCCCCGAGGGTTCAGCCGGTATACTACTCGAAGGAATGCTTGAAAGCACTGCCGAGTGGTACAGCGCAACGCTCAGCGAGAACATCAAGCGCGGCATGATGGAAAACGCCCGCGAATGCAAGGTCAATAACGGCAATTGGGCTTTGGGTTACTGTAAAGGGCCAGACGGACGGTATGCCATCGAACCCACCGGCGCCGCAATTGTCCGCGAAATATTTG
>CALNBC010000353.1 GCA_937874755.1 uncultured Clostridia bacterium | reverse complement strand
ACCCCAGCACTGCGTTTTTTGAAATGTGGAGCTCGCCGGAGTCGAACTGCTCCGCCTGTGTTATGATGTGGAACAGCGTGGTCTTTCCGCAACCGTTGATGCCCACTAAACCCACGCGATCTCCTTCGGACACCTGAAAGGATACGCCCGAAAACAGCGTGCGCGTGATGTAGCTCTTTTTTATTTCCGATGCGGTCAAAAGTACCATTCATAAACTCCAATTGCATTTTGTGCGAAACCACGCCTTGTATTGTACCATAGCCTAATAAAAAACGAAACGCGGGAGTGTTCCACCCATTCATCAAACACAAATTGTGCAGGTTGATAATACCTTGTCTAATGTGCTATAATTACAAATGTGCGTTGCTGCAACATTCAGTTATTTTCGGCATAATTCTCTAAAATGTTATAATGTTCATCGTTACATTGAACCCCACTGAGGTTCTAGCTATGTAAATACAAAGTCGGCTATGGCGTATACGCCTTTGCGGGCAGCCAGGAGAAGCATGAAAATTCTTAAGTTCCTTCGCTCCATGAAATTCGGCATGATACTTCTCGTGCTCATAGTCATCTGTTCGCTGTTCGGATCATTAATACTCCAGAATCAGGAACCGGCTTATTACGAGGCGAAATACCCCGGATTTGGCGGCATCATAACCGTCCTTTCGCTGGATGATGTGTTTTCATCTTGGTATTTTATAGTGCTTTTGATACTGCTCGGTATAAACTTGATACTCTGTTCTGTATTGAGGCTGAAAAACAACATCTCTGCGTACTCTACCTGCTTCGAAAAGACGTTTTCCAAAGAGTGCGAGCCTGCGAGCGGCGGGGTGCGGGATAAGATAGAAGCGCTCTTGAAGTCCAAGCGTTTCAAGGTTACGGAGAAGGACGGTGAAAAGGTTTATTACAAAAACCGTTTAGGCTATTACGGTTCTTTCATCACCCACCTTGGACTACTGCTTGTGCTCGCCTTCGCTGCCGGAGCGATGTACCTCTCCGTCTATAACGATCAAATGATACTCCCCGGCGACTCATACACCCTAGAGGACGGTACCACCGTCGCGGTGGACTCCTTTACCATAGGTGAAGGCGCTATGCCGGATTACCGCAGTGTGCTTAGCATAACTGACAAAAACGGCAAGGAGAGCGGTTCGAGGGAGATAAGCGTCAATTATCCGCTATCCTTCGGTGGTCACAAGTTCTTCCAGCAAAGCTACGGCGTTACAGGCTATCTGACGGTGACTAACGAGGGCGAAAGCAGCTCCATCGCGCTGGAATACGGGATGTTCATCACGCTGGATGGAACTAACGGCATCCGCTATGAAGCCCTCTACCCCGACTATGAGACGGATGAGGGCGGCAAAATAACACCTGTGAATGCCCAGGATTTCGTAAACCCGGTTTACCTCATATCCATTACCGAGGGAGGCGAAACAACTATCGGCGTTGTGCTTCCGGGAACAACTCTGTCCGTAGGCGATGTCATGTACACCTTTGAAGCCCCGCTCTATTACCCGGGGATAAGGATAAAAACCGTTCCAGCAATCATAATGGGGCTTTTGTATTTTTCTTTCGGACTTTTGATAGTGGGACTTTACCTTTGCTTCTTCCACGTTCCCATTTTCGTAAAAATCGGGAAAAAGGGCTATGCGCTCAACGGTCCCAAGCACAACTTCAGTCTCGAAAATGACATCAATTCCATTAGGAGGGTCTAATGCTTAACATTCTATTTTTTGCTTCCCTTATTTCGCTTTTTGTAGCGACTGTTGTCGAGTTTATCGGGCTGTCCTTCAAAAAAGACGGCGCAAAAAAAGCGGCTTGGATAATCAGCCTGATTA
This sequence comes from uncultured Clostridia bacterium, assembly GCA_937874755.1. Taxonomy (GTDB): domain Bacteria; phylum Bacillota; class Clostridia; order Christensenellales; family CALWSW01; genus CALNBC01. The sequence goes on along the minus strand of CALNBC010000353.1, from coordinate 10,415 downwards.
GCTTTGCCCTGCTTACCGCTTACATGGTCATCCGCGGCATAGAGGCCGGCAGGCTACCGCTTTCCAACCAGTTCGAATTCGCAGCCGGATTCGCCTGGGGCATAAGCCTTTTGCACATCGTGCTCCGCCTCTGGCTCAAGCAGGATTGGATAAGCGCGGTTTGCTTGCCCACCGCATTCTTGATACTTTCCTATGCAGCGCTTTTGCCCAAGGAGATCAACGAGCTGATGCCCGCGCTCAAATCCGCCTGGTTCGGTCTGCACATAGGCTCCGCCGTATTTTCCTATGCGGCATTTGCCATCGCCGGGGCGGTGGGTATAAAATACCTCTCCACATTCAAGAAGGTAAAGAATGAATCCGACGAGCGCTTGATCCAACTGGATTACATAGCTTACAGGCTTATCGCCTTCGGTTTCCTTATGCTCACCGTCGTTATACTTTCGGGCTGCATCTGGGCAGAGCAGGCGTGGTCTTCCTTCTGGACTTGGGATCCTAAGGAAACCTGGGCGCTCATTACGTGGATTATTTACGCCATTTACCTGCACCAGCGCATGCGCAAAGGCTGGCGGGGCAAGAAGATGGCCGTTTTCGCAATTATCGCCGTGGTTTGCGTCCTCTTTACATTTATAGGAGTGAACCAGCTCCTTCCGGGACTGCACAGCTATGCATAAATTCGAAAACATACGTAACTTTAGGGACTTAGGCCACGTGGGAACGGTACGTCCCGGCGTGCTTTATCGATCCGGCAGTCTTAACGAAGCTACTGATTATGAACTTCATTACCTTGAAAATCTGGATATAAAACAGGTAATCGACCTTCGGGTGGATCGGGAAGTGAACTCAAAGCCGGACAGGCTCCCCAACGGCGCCACGCTCGTCCGCACACCGCTTCTGCTTAACGGCAGCACCCCGGGGCATACGGCGGTCGGACGCATTAGAAATAGGACTGCAGGTCCGCCAAAGACAGACATGACCGAGGGCTACTTCCAGATGGCGAGTCAATATGCGGTCGCCTTTAACCGGGCGATTACCGCCATTACCCATTCCGAATCGGCCACGCTTTACCACTGCCAGCACGGCAAGGATCGCACAGGTGTTCTTTCGGCGCTGATTCTTGCCCTCGCCGGTACCGACCGAACGCTGATTATGCAGGATTACCTCAAGACCAACGACGAACTTGGGCCTTTTTTGGATGAAGACTTCATACCTAAATCCGCAGGTATGGACGATGCGCAAAAAGAAATCATGAAGTCCGTATTCACTGCGGAACCCGAATACCTCGAAGCGTTTTTTGACGGCATAAAGCACCTTGCGCCGACCGCCGCGGATTACGCGCTCAACATAACCGGGTTATCAAACTCAACGCTTAAAAAGCTCATGGATAAAATAACCTAACTAATAGCTTCTAAAGTCCGGCAACACTTGGTGACATTGCCGGACTTTTTCTTTACGAACTTCATATATTTCTCTTACACGTATTTTACAAACGGCGGGAAGATGTTATAATAATTTGGCTTATGAAGAAATTGAACCGACGGGAGATGAGATGAACCCGTTTGGGGAAGGATTCCTGCTAATGGACATATCATTTACTAGTTTTCTAAACCAGCTCGTTGCCAATCCTCTGCTGGCGGTTACCTCATTGCTTACTTTGGCCGTTATTCTGGTCAATGGCTGGACGGACGCCCCTAACGCTATAGCCACATGCGTTTCAACCCGCGCCATGACTCCTCGCGCTGCGATACTCATGGCTGCGGTGTTTAATTTTTTGGGCGTACTTATTATGACGCTCATCAATTCAACAGTTGCCATGACCATCTACAACATGGTCGACTTCGGAGGCAACACTTCGGATGCGTCCGTCGCCCTTTGCGCCGCACTGTTTGCAATAGTGGTCTGGGCGACCGCCGCATGGAAGTTTGGCATTCCTACCAGCGAAAGCCACGCGCTGATAGCTGGTCTCTCCGGTGCAGCCATCGCCCTGCAAGGCGGGATTTCCGGCATCAACCCCGACGAATGGGTTAAGGTTATCATAGGACTCGTCCTATCTGTCTTGCTCGGATTCATTACAGGGTACATTTCTGCCAAGGGTGTCGAAGGTGTATGCAAACACATGGACCGCCGGAAGACCAACAAGGTCTTCAAGCACGCCCAGCGTTTTGGCGGAGCAGCCATGGCATTTATGCACGGCGCTCAGGACGGTCAAAAATTTATGAGCGTATTCTTGCTCGGCGTTTTCCTGTCCAGCGGGCGAGGTGATGTGACTTCCTTTGCGATACCTATATGGCTCATGGTGCTTTGCTCCATCGTTATGGCTCTGGGTACTTCCATAGGCGGTTATCGCATAATCAAGTCAGTCGGGATGGACATGGTGCGATTGAGCACATACCAAGGCTTTGCGGCGGATTTAGGTGCCGCTTCCTGCCTACTTCTCTTTTCGCTTACGGGCATACCCGTCAGCACCACCCATACAAAGACCTCCGCGATAATGGGAGTAGGCGCCAGCAAACGGCTTTCCGCCGTCAATTGGGGAATAGTCAAGGAAATGTCTCTCGCGTGGATACTTACATTCCCGGGGTGCGGACTTCTGGGGTATTTGATGACAAAGCTGTTCATGTTGATTTTTTAGGTTGAACCTATCGACGGTTATTACAGGAGGATAAAATGATCAGGCAAGGTAAAAAAGGCTTCGATTACTTCGATTATTTTTACAAGTGTGCGGATTACGCAAAACAGGCGGCGAGATTTTTACATGAAACGTTAACCAATTTTGACCCGGAAGAGTTCCCCGCTCAGGTTGAGAAGATGCATGCCATCGAGAATTCTGCAGACTCCATGAAGCACAATATGATGATGGCATTAGCTAAAGAATTCCTGCCGCCCATCGAAAGGGAGGACATAGTATCCCTTTCACACGAGCTGGACAACGTCGTAGACTCTTTGGACGAGGTCATGCAGCGTTTGTATATGTACAATATTCGTACCATCCGCCCCGAAACACTGGAATTCACTTCCTTACTGATACGCTGCTGCGACGCGCTTGCGGAAGCAGCTGCAGAATTCCGCAATTTTAAACGTTCAAAAATCCTTGCGAAAAAAATTATAGAAGTCAACGACCTCGAGGCCGCAGGCGACGCTCTGCACTTGAAATACACCCGCCAGCTTTACTGTGAAGAAAACTGCGAACTGGACCTTCTAATATGGATGAACGTATTCGAACGATTGGAAATGTGCTTCGATCAGTGCGAAAATGTGACCGACCTCATGGAGGGCGTTATACTTAAAAACACTTGATTTACCTTATTTCCCTTTTTATTTTCATACAAAAACGGACGGGAGCGACCCGCCCGTTTTGTGTTATGCCGTTACTTTTTGCTGAGATAGTCCACAGCGGATAAAGCTGCTATCAATCCTTCGCCCACCGCCTTCGCTATTTGCAGGGGCTTACCTATACAGTCGCCTGCTGCATAGACACCTTTTGCGGATGTCTTCATCGCCTTGTCGACCTTGATGTAGCCACCCTTCATGGCGATGTCTGGGAAGAGCGCCGTCGGCGCAACGGTTTCCCGCAGTATGAATACACCGCTCGTTTCATGCGGCTCGCCGTCCAGCGAAATTGCGGTTACGGTGGAATCGCCTACAACCTCAATCTTTTTTGCGGAGATATACGGAATTTCTTCGCTTAGGCTTTGCGGTCTTTTTTTAGAAATGCCAGTATATAAAACGTCTACTCCCATTTCTTTGAGCGCGTTAGCTTCTTCGGGAGCGTCGGCGCTGCGGCCAACCACCGCCGCCTTTTTGCTTTTATAGAGCATTCCATCGCAAGTGGCGCAGTAGCTGACGCCTTTGCCAAGGTATTCAGTTTCACCGGGGAGCGGCTTTGCGCCTACCACACCCGTGGCGATTATGACGGCGCTTGCCTCGTAAATCTCGGTTCCGGCGTTGAGCATAAAGCCGTCGCCGGTGTCCATCATGCTCGTCACCCTGCCCTGAATCAGTTCCGCGCCGACTTCCTTCGCCTGTTTTGTCATCAGTTCGAGAAGGTCTTTTCCGGATGCATTGGGCACGCCCGGATAATTGTCCACCTTGTCTGCCTTCCAAAGGGGACTTTGTGCAGGGTCGTTGGAAATAACCGCCGTGGACTTGCCTCGGGCGCGCGCCGTCATAGCAGCCGAAAGCCCCGCGGGACCCCCGCCCAGAATGGCTATGTCGTACATGACGAACCTCCTTTGGGCAGCTTATTGGCGAATCGCGTCGATCTTGCTCTGAATCGCCGGCTTGCCTAAGGCGCCGACCGACTTGTCGACCATCTGACCATCCTTGAAGAACAGCATAGTGGGTATGGACATTATTCCGTAGCGCCGGGCAAGCTCGGGCTCATCGTCTACGTTGACTTTGCAGATGGTCACGTCGCTATTCTCTGTTGCCAGTTTCTCGAGTATTGGGGCAACCATGCGGCAAGGGCCGCACCAATCGGCAAAAAAATCGACAAGCACTGCTCCATTGGCTATAGTTTGATCAAAATCTGTGGTAGTAAGATGCTTCAACATTTTTATTAACCCTCCTTGAGTATGTTCTAATTAGTTTGAGCAAATTATCCGAAAACTGCTACTACTATAAAATGCACCTTGCAATTTTCTCAAATCCATCATAATATTATAATATGCTAATATTCCAGTTTGTCAAGGAATACTTTTTGAAAGGAGCACAGAAATGGACGAATGTGATAGGGCGCTCCTGCAAAGCAGCGCAGACCTGTTAAAGGCTCTGGCGCACCCTGCGCGCCTTTGTATAATAAATATGCTGATGGAAGGTCGCTGCCAAACCGTGGGTGGAATGGAGCTTTGCCTACCCCTTTCGCAATCGGGGGTCAGCCAGCACATCGCCCGCCTAAAGGCTGCCGGAATAATAGTCGGCAAGCGCAGCGGCAACGAAATATGCTACAGCATCGCTGATGAAAGGGCAATAGCGGTGCTCAAACTTCTCAAAAGCGGCGTGAAGTCTCCCGAATCCGAGCACTAAACCTTAAATAAAAATCGCCCTAGAGCGGTACGGTTCACAATTGTGCAACAAAACTTACACTGAAAATCTAACTTAATGCCATTGCTATGCCATTTTCGGGAACTATATTATAATCATCCCAAGGGCAAAGAGTTACCCAAGGGATGTGCACCGGCAAAACCAGAGCACAGTTCTTCACAAGTAACCTACCCCTCCATTCCTTTGTGAAACGCGCCAGCGGCAAGGCGCGTTTCGCTTTTTGGTGTTGTGGCGCACAGGCGCTGCTTATGCTATAATTTTCCTAATCACTTGTAGTTTGACCAATATTAGCATAAATACCCGTCTGCCGTGATGACCTACCTTTATGGAGGGACAAATGAAGAAGCTGGCCGCGGCGCTACTTTGCGCGCTGATCGCCCTTTCTGTTCCCGGCTGCTCCCAGATGGGAGCTGCCATACTCCCACCCCAGGTGATTCCTACACCTGAGATGGAGATTATAGGTGCGCCGGCACACTCCCCTCTCCCTTCTCCTTCCGCTAAACCCTCCCCATCGCCCGAACCTACAACAATCACTCTGCGCGTCGTGGGGGACATTATGCTCCACGACGCGCAGCAAATTTCCGCCAAGACAGATTCCGGGTACGACTTTTCGGAATACTTTGCGAGGATTCGGAATGAGCTCTCGTGTGCGGATTTAACCATAGGCAATTTGGAAACACCCGTCGCCAACAAGCCGCCGTCGGGGTACCCGCGCTTCAACGCACCAGTCGAATACCTGGATGAGCTCAAGTCCGCCGGATTTGACGCATTTACCATTGCAAACAACCACATTTTAGACAAGGGCTCAACAGGTCTTTCGGACACTCTAAACAACCTTTCCGAAAGGGAGCTGCTATACTTCGGCGCGGCAGATTCAAAAGCCGACTACAGCGTGCTGATTGTCGAGGTCAAAGACATCAAGCTCGCACTTTTGGGATATACCTATGGCACAAACGGGCACGAGGATTCTAAAGGTCAAGTCCACTACCTGACCGAGAGCAACATAAAGGCGGATGTAGACAGTGCGCAGGAGCTAGGCGCGGACTTCATAATCGCTTTTCCCCACTGGGGTGCCGAATACTATCAGGGAATACACGATTCCACAAAGCGTTGGGCAAAAAAGTTGGCGGACGCGGGAATCGACCTCATACTTGGCTCACACCCCCACGTTCTTGAGCCTATGGAAACCATTACCTCCTCAGACGGGCGGGAGGTTGTCGTCGCCCATTCCATGGGAAATTTCATATCGAATCAGCAAAAGGATCCCACCTACGCAGGGGTTATAATAGAAGTCGCATTGACGAAGCACCCGAGCGGGGAAACAGAACTAGAATCCATCGGCTGGCTGCCGACTTTTGTGTACAAACATTCCGGCAAAGCGAGATATATGTACGAGGTCATGCCCGCCGTTTCGGAGTCAATAGAGGGTATGAATTCCGCCGCCAAGCGCAAGCTAAAGAAGGCTGCAGAGTATGCCGCCTCATGGTTTGATAACGACTTTTCTGAGCAAATTACCCCTACTGCTGTGGCAACTCCTTAAGCATATTTAACCTATACACGTCTTGGGCAACAACCACGGCTTGCCCGTAACCGCAAAGTAGCTTTACATCGCGATGATTGCCGCCGACGTATTCGGCAAAATGCGCAATGAAGCCTTAGGAAAGTAGCTTCGACCGCTGTAAACAACAACGCCCCGGCAAAATAGCGGGGCGTTGTTGTTTATCTGCCAATACTATGTTGGTGTTTCTCATACAGTGCTCATTCCCGGAGCATACACATAAACGAGCCTACGGGTGAATCGGATACCTCCGCCACAGTTTCGCATTTCGTAATAAAGAGATAAAATACGGGCTTTTCTCTCCAGTCGTGCAGGCATTCGAAGTTCCCCATGCCCTTGCTTATTATCACATCCGCCGAATAAAGGGCTTTCTTGAATTCCTTGTTGCAACGGTTGAGCAGTACCCCCATGGCATTGTCGCCGTTGCTTATCACTTTCGCGATTTTGGTCATACCCACGCGCTCGGCGTTCTCCATAGTCGCGTCGTTGTTTGCCATGTAACCGCGGACGGCAACCGTCATCTTGCCAGGAGTTGTGATACCAAGCTTGTACATGGTCTCGATGAACAGCCTGTCCACCGCGATTTCACCGGCGTTGTCCGTCATATACAGCACACTATCCGCCTTCTTTAGTCTCTCCATCAATTCGCTTGTATCGTCCACATACAAAGGAGCTTCCGCGGTCTCCCTGAGCACCTGTTCCATCGTCATTCCGTGCGGCGGGGGCATGGGATCCATGATGTTCGCCGCGATGGCGTAGCGCATCGCTGTTTCGAACTTGTTGTCCGAAGCGTCAATCTCTTTTTGAATCATGGGCAGAAGCGACAATCCAAGCTCATCGTCCGCGCGCTTGGCTTCAAGCAGCGGGTCTACGTCGCCGTTTTCCGCAATCAGGCGCTCCCACGGCGCGATGTACGCCTCCGGCGAGGGCAAGTTTTGATCGCATGTGGCATAATGGTTCATCATGTACTTTACTATGTCAGTCCTTTGTTCTTCTGTGATGTCCATCCCGGTAAGCACTTTCCCGAGGCTGCTGATTTGGCAAAGTATACAGCGGCTGTTGATATTCATTTTCGTTCCCCCTTAATCTTTTTTAAACCTTGAAGCTACCATTCCCTTGATGGTGTTGACCTCCTCAACCTTGAACAGCAGCACAAGTGCAATATAGACTACTAGACCCGCCGCAGTGGCGAGCAGCAACCGCAGCAGTAACGATTGCGTAAAAAGCTGGATCGACCCATTTAGGAATATGGTCACCGCGCCTGCGACACATGCGGCGACAATCATTTTGCACACCTGCACCAACGTGGAGGAAAAGCCTATTCTTCCCAGCTTTTTGCGAAGGCTAATAAGCATAAGCCCCGCACCGGTGAAGCCAGAGATACTGGTAGCCAGCGTCAGCCCTCCCACTCCCATAATTGGAGCCAGTACAACGTCCAGCACTATATTGACCGCGACGCTGACCGCGCCTATGAGCATAGGGGATTTGGTGTCCTGCAGCGAATAGAATACCCGCACGAGGAAGTTTCGCCAAGCGAATCCAAACACGCCTATTACGTAAAACATATAAGCGTCGCTGGTGAGCGACAGGGAGTATTCGTCGAAACGTCCCCTGAAGAACAACAACCGAATGACGTCCGAAGATTGCACTCCCGATAGCACGATAACCGGCAAAACTGCCAATGCCAGCACTTCGAGGCACTGCTTTGTCGTATCCAGTATTCGCCTCTTGTTGCCTTCTGCAGCGTACTGGCTCAGCTTCGAGAACATAACGGTGGTTATAGGCACCACCAGCACCCCAAGTATCAGCGTTATTAAGCGGTAAGCGTAGGTCAGCGCCGTGTTCGGTCCGTCACCCAGCCAGATTCCTACGTTTTTGTCCACCAGGTGGTTGATTTCATCCAGCGCCATGGACAGTATCGCAGGCAATGCGAGTACAAAGGTCTGCTTGACCCTTCCCCCGCAGGGCGCCAGCGACGGGCGGAAACGGTATATACCCTTAAGGAACGGGATAACGACCAACAGCTGCAAAACATAAGTCACCGCAGTGGCCACCGCAACTGCGGTAATCCCCTGCTCTGAGAAGAATACGCACGCAACAATCACACAGCCGCTCAGTACAAAGCCCGTGAGCTGCTCGGGAACAAAGCGTTCATTCGCGTTCAACAGCGAAGTAAATACGCCCGTACAAGCCGCAAACCCCAAAGAGGGAAACATGATTTTTGCCATGCTCGCCGCAAGGGCGAGTCTCTCGAGTTGCTGAGCGTATAGCTCTGTTCCCGCCGCGGCCGAAGGTATCAACTGGGGCATCAGGAGCTCGCATATCTCGGCAGCAAAAAAATAACCCAGCACGCTCGTGAGCAGGCCCATAAGGAAGAACAGTGTCAGTATGCTGTTCGTATAAACGTTTGCGTAGCGCTTGCCTTTTTCTTTGAGCGTCTTTGTGTATATAGGAATAAAGGTAGACGATATGCAGGCGGAAAAAAGCAGTATGAATATGTTTACCACTGTGGAGGCGTTGGTGTATGCGTCGCTCGCCTGACCGGTGCCGAAATAAGCGGCAAACACCATCTCACGGATGAAGCCTGCCACCTTGCTTGCTATTATTATGACTGTAATGGCCATCGCTGAGCGCAATGCGCGCATTCCAACGGCCTGTTTTCCTTCTGCCAAATCAGTCTCCGCTTTAATTCGTTTTACTGCGATTATACTTCTATCGGCCGCCGCCCGATGTCATGGTCACACGCCTTGCGCCAGTATCGCAGCAATTAACTCTATACTTATTCTATGCGTATTTTCAGTATTTTTCCGTCCAAAATACATTGACAGGACTAGCATTCCAGCAGCAGGCTCACAGGGCAATGGTCACTGCCCATTACGTCGGGATGAATTGCGCTGTTTGCAACGCATTTCATCAGCCTTTCAGAGACGACAAAATAGTCTATGCGCCACCCCGCATTGTTCGCCCTGGCGTTGAACATATAAGACCACCAGGTGTACGCGCCGGTCACATCCGGGTAAAGCCGCCTAAAGGTATCCGCAAAGCCCGAGGACAACAGCCTGGTCATACATTCGCGCTCCTGGATGGTGAAGCCCGCATTGTTGGTGTTGGTCTTGGGGTTTTTTAGATCTATTTCGTTGTGCGCGACGTTCAAATCCCCGCAGACGACCACTGGCTTCTTCTCGTCCAGCGCGAGCAGGTATTCGAGGAATGCGCTTTCCCACTCCATGCGATAGCCGAGACGGGCAAGCTCCCTCTGGGAGTTGGGGGTGTATACGTTGACGAGTGTGAAGTTTTCAAGCTCGGCTGTTATCACCCTGCCCTCATTGTCGTGTTCGGGAATGCCCATTCCCGAAGATACGGACAGCACCGGCACACGAGAGAATACCGCTGTTCCGGAATAGCCTTTCTTTTCTGCAGCGTTCCAAAATTGAGAATAGCCCGGTAAGGCTACTTCCACCTGCCCGGGCTGCATTTTTGTTTCCTGAATACAGAAAATGTCCGCGTCTAGTTTGGTAAAAGTATCGTAAAAGCCCTTTGCCAGCGCTGCACGAAGACCGTTGACATTCCAAGAGACTAGCCTCATTTATTCCACCCGACTCCCCAATAAACATCCTAATAGAAAATCCGCTACACATTGCATACTAGAGGCTCACCCGCCATCTATTGCGATGCAACACCGCAGTTTACTGGGTATAATTATACCACATGCGGGCGTTTTGGGCAATTGCCGCCCTTGCTGCCATCCAATGCTTATTCGCTATTTTCCCTTCCCTCGCACTTTTGTTTAAGTTGAATCGCTCTGGCCACCTTCACC
>CALNBC010000352.1 GCA_937874755.1 uncultured Clostridia bacterium | reverse complement strand
GAAAAACCCTACAGCGACTACTGTGACTACTATACTTTTCTACCACGAGATTCCTGATATAAATATTGCCATACGCAGTTACCGATAAATTATGCGACTTCCCAGCCGGACACCCCATAACTATACCATCATCACCCAATAGGTGTAATAGAACCGCCTCAAATTTTACCGGAAACACAAAATATGTCACATTCTGCCTCGCTTTGGTTTTCGAAGAAGCGTTCCGTGATTACATAGTTGGACTGACTGACTTTCACCCGTTATTAGGCGATGCCCCGCAAATCGGAGCATCGCCTTTGTCAACCTATGTCAATAACAGGGTTATTTATGGTACAACTCTTTAAATCACGCCCAACCCGCCTAAAAAGTATTGTATAATCATATATATAAATCTATGAGGTGTATGCGATGCCCTTTGAGATTGTGCGCAACGATATAACCAGGATGCGCGTCGGCTCCATAGTAAACGCCGCCAACCAACGCCTAAAGCAGGGCGGGGGAGTTTGCGGCGCGATTTTTGCCGCCGCGGGGGCGCAAGAATTGCAAGCGGAGTGCGACGGCATAGGGCATTGCGATGTAGGCAGCGCTGTTATTACGGGCGGGTACAAGCTGCCCGCAAAGTACGTCATACACGCGGTTGGGCCCATCTGGCAGGGCGGAAATCACAACGAAGAAGCATTGCTTTCCTCCTGCTACACCAATTCTCTGCACCTGGCAAAAGAGCGCGGGCTTTCGTCCATCGCGTTCCCGCTCATTTCGTCGGGCATATTCGGCTACCCGAAAGACGAAGCGCTGCGTGTAGCCGTATCAGCAATAGCTGAGTTTTTGTCCGAGCATGAGATGAACGTTTACCTCGTCGTGTTCGACAGAGCGTCCTTCGCCCTCGGCGACAAGCTGTTCAAGTCCATAAAGACGTATATAGACAACAATTATGTAGACGAGCACACTGAACATAGCAGGCAGAACGATCATTCAGTATTGTGGTTCGAAGAAGAGTATCGCTCTGAATGGCCTATCAAAACCGCTTCTCACCTTAGCCTTTCAGATGTGTTCAACCATGTAGGCGAGAGCTTTTCCGAGATGCTCTTGCGGCTGATAGACGAAAGCGGCAAGACCGACCCCGAGGTATACAAACGGGCGAACATAGACCGCAGGCTTTTTTCCAAGATACGCAGCAATCCCGCGTATAAACCCAGTAAAAACACCGCACTGGCGCTCGCCGTCGCGCTGGAGCTCAACCTCGATCAGACCGAGGATCTGTTGCGGAGTGCGGGGTACGCGCTCTCGCCCAGCAGCCGCTTCGACCTCATCGTGGAGTATTTCATCAATGAGGAGAATTACAACATATACGAGATAAACGAAGCACTGTTCGCCTTCGACGAGAGTTTGCTGGGAGCCTGAAAGCGGCAACTGGCAAGCATATCCACATCCCCAGATGTCGCCCCGCGGGCGACCTTAGTGACCGCGCAAAGTGCTATCCTTCAATCACAAACTAAAGGAGGATGGCAAAATGAAAAAGGGACTTACAGAACTCGTTTTCATACTCGACCGCAGCGGCTCCATGAGCGGGCTAGAAAGCGACACGATTGGCGGGTATAACTCCCTGCTCGAAAAGCAAAAGGGCGAGCAGGGCGAATGCACCTTAACAACGGTGCTGTTCGATGACAAGTACGAACTATTGCACGATCGAATCAACATCAAGGGCATTGCGCCCATAACCGATGAGGACTACTATGTGCGGGGCTCCACCGCGCTACTGGACGCCATAGGGCGCACGATAGACAAGATAAGCAACGCCCAGAAGCACACTGCGAGCGAGGAGCAGGCGGAGAAGGTCATGTTCGTTATCACGACGGACGGCATGGAGAATGCGAGCCGCGAGTACGGGTACGAAAAGGTGCGCCGGATGATAGAGCATAAAAAGACAAAGTACGGCTGGGAATTCCTATTCCTCGGGGCGAACATAGACGCGGTGGAAACGGCGGCGCGCCTAGGGATAAACGCCGACCGCGCAGCGAATTACAATGCAGATTCCAGGGGCACTAGACTCAACTATGCTGTATTCAACGAGTTTGTGAGCGACTACCGCGCCGACCTAACGCCCTTAGGCGCTGATTGGAAAAAGCGCATAGACGACGACTACAAGAAGCGCGGCAAAAAGAAATAAGCCCCGTAAACTATACCGATATTCGGCGAACCCTTCGGCAAAAAGTCCGCAGGGTTCGGCGAATTGGCATAAACAACAACCATTTTGGGGCAAGAAAACGCACACAATCTCAAAACTTGCGCATCTTCCCGATGTCTGTATATTGCAAAATAAAACGATATTGTTATAATATCCCAAAATGTAACATATTGGAGAAAAACGCCTATGAATCTGTCTCGTAAGAACATATTCAAAGCGCTTGTGTTGTTGCTGATACTCACCGCGGTGGCTCTTGCTCCCCTGTCAGCACTTGCGGCGCATACAGACATAGACCTTCCTGTTGTGCACCGATATGGCTTATCTTGCCCCTTCCATCAAATGTTCAATGCGGGGCTAAACGAATGGAGGATAAGCGCCGATGCTCTTCCCGAAAACAGCATAATCGAACACAAAGATGAAGACGTATGGAGTTTATACGGAGGCTATATTCTAATCGGCGTATCCGTCTTAATCGCCGAAACTGCGTTGCTTTTCGGGCTTCTTTACAACTACAAAAAGCGATTAAAAGCAGAGAGTGATTTGCGCGATTTGAACAACTCCCTGGAAGAGTTGGTGGATACCCGCACAAAAGAGCTGCAAATAGCAAAAGCGCGGCTGGAGGAACTGAACAAGCAGCTGGACTATTCCTCGAGGATCGACGTTCTTACGGGATTATACAACCGCCGCCACATGGAAGAACGCCTTGGGGAAGAACACCAGGTGTTCTTGAGGACGGGTCGGGAATTCTCAGTTATGTCGGCCGATATAGACGACTTCAAGCTGGTGAACGACACTTATGGGCATGATGCGGGCGACGCTGTGCTTAAGAATCTGTCGAAATTGTTCTTGAGCATGGTCAGGGAATACGATGTGGTCGCGCGCTGGGGAGGCGAGGAATTTCTGTTGTTATTCCCTGGCATGAAGAAAGAAGACGCATTCGAACGCGCCCAGGCAATTAAAAGAGAGGTGGAAAGCGTATCGGGCTTGTATAACGGGGTGAATTTGCATGCTACGGTAACGCTGGGCGTTGCCACAATCAGCGGTGGCGAATCAATAGACGAGCTGTTAAAGAAAGCCGACAATGCGCTTTACAAAGGAAAAAGCATGGGCAAAAACACCGTCGTCATCTCGATTTGAGGCTTCCCCTAATCAAATTTAACAACGCGCAACCGCCGAAAAGACGGGTGCTTTTTATGTGAGCGTGCAGTTTCAAACAGCGGTATTGACGCTTTAGCGGTGGCGGGTTGCGAAAGCGAGGGGCATGAAGTATACTGAAATATCGGTGTTAATATACAGTCCGGCGCGGTAATAGCGCGTATCGAAAGGATACACAATGCTAAGAAACATATTCTCTCCCGGCTTTGATTTTATGTCTTTGCTGTACACCCTGCTCGCAGTAGTAACAGCCCTTTCCTTCCACGAATGGGCGCACGCTTATTCTGCATACAAGCTGGGCGACCCCACCGCGATGAACATGGGGCGCATGACCATAAACCCGCTCAAGCACATAGACCCTTGGGGCTTTTTGTGCATGCTGTTTCTCGGGTTCGGCTGGGCAAAGCCCGTCCCCG
>CALNBC010000351.1 GCA_937874755.1 uncultured Clostridia bacterium | reverse complement strand
ACAACGAGTTCAAAAAGAACCTGCTGACTAGCCTCGTCGCCGAAGAGGTGCTTCGCCAGAAGGCCGAAGAGCTGGGCTTCACCACCCTTTCCGCCGAGAATGCCGCCGAAGTAGACGAACTGTTCCAGGCGGACTACAAAGAGTTCCTCGAGAGCTTCCGCGAACAGGCGGAGTCGGACAAGGCCAATGATGCTACGGTGGACGTCGACGCGCGCATGGACGAGCTCGCCCGCGCCTCCCTTGAAGAGGGCGGCCGCGGCTACGACGAGACCTATCGGCAGTACGTAATCGACAGGGCGGTCACCAACCTCCAGAATTCGATTACCGAGCCCGTCACAGTCACCGACGAGCAGGTCAGGGCGTACTACGACGAAGAGCTCGCCTCCCAGAAGGAGCTCATAGAGCAAGACCCCACGACGTACGAATCCTACGAAGGCGCCGAGGTGCCCGCGCTGTTCGCCCCCGAGGGGTACCGCTACGCCACCCATATACTCGTCAAGTTCGAGGGAGTGGACGCTGCCGCCGATGCTCGCATAACCGAAATCGAGACCAGGCAGGATGACATAACCACCCGCCTTCAGGAGATAACCGCCGAAACCGAAGCGCTGGACACTGCCGCTTCCGATTATCAGACCAAGCTCACCACAATCAACAACGAGCGAACAGCCCTCGATTCTGAAAGCGCGACGCTCACAACCGAGTACGACGGTCTCGTCGCCCAGCGCAAAGCCGCCACGCTCGAAAAGACGAACGGCATCGTCGCCCAGCTCGATTCGGGCAAGCTGTGGGACGAAATGTCCAAGCAGTTCAACGAGGACGACGGCACCAAGGAAGGCAGCCCCTACTTTGAAACGGGTTACCTAGTCGGTCCCAAGACCACAACCTTCTACCAGAACTTCACCGACGAGGCGATGCGGCTGACCCAGATAGGCGAGTATTCCAAGGTGCCAGTCGAGACGGATTACGGCTACCACATACTCAAGCTCAACTCCCTCGTGACCCCCGGCGAAGTGCCCTATGAAACCGTCAAGGAGCAGCTCCACACCGTGGTGCTCTACGCCGAGCAGGACAATGTGTGGTATGCGACCCAGGAAGAATGGGTAGCCGCCGCAACGGTCGTCAGGTATGAGGAGCGCGCAGGCATAGACCCCAACGCCACCACTCCCGCGCCCATAGAAGAGGACACTGCTGAATAAAGGCAGCAAATCTGCAGGCGAACCCTCATAACGACCTAATAAACAGCAAACGCCGACCAAATAACGGTCGGCGTTTGTTATGCCAATAGTTGTCTGTTCGGTTTACACCCCGTAGAGGTATTCGCGCTGCTCGTCTGTTAATGCGTCTATGCTCATCGAGAGGGATTCGAGGGCTAGTTTAGCGACGCACTCGTCCGTCTCTTTGGGAACCTTGTATACGTTTGGTGCAAGTCCCTTCCCTTGCTTTGCGAGGTACAGGGCAGAAAGCGCCTGCAGCGCGAAGCTCATGTCCATAATCTCGGCGGGGTAGCCGTCCCCCGAGGCAAGGTTGACCAGCCTGCCTTGGGCGAGCAGGCAGACCGTCCTGCCGTTTTCGAGTGTGAACCCCTCTATGTTCTCCCGCAGCTTGGTGCAACGCTTTGCGATGGCGCGAAGTCCCGCAACGTCCACCTCGACGTCGAAATGTCCGGCGTTGCTAAGCAGCGCGCCCTCCTTCATAGAGAGGAAGTGCCGCTCGACTATTACGTCCTTGCACCCCGTAACGGTGATAAATATGTCTCCAAGCCCAGCGGCCTCGTCCATGGGCATGACCTCGTAGCCCAGCATGGCCGCCTCGAGGGCGGCGACGGGGTCTATCTCGGTCACGATTACCCTCGCGCCGAACGCCTTGGCTTTTTCGGCAACTCCCCTGCCGCAGTGCCCAAAGCCAGCAACGACGGCGGTCTTCCCCGCTATTAGCAGGTTGGTGGTGCGCGTTATGCCGTCCCACACGGACTGCCCTGTGCCGAAGCGATTGTCGAACA
>CALNBC010000350.1 GCA_937874755.1 uncultured Clostridia bacterium | reverse complement strand
GGGGCTTTTGGTTTATTCTAAGCGCGGCGCGATTATGCCCAAGTAAAAACAGGTGCGGCGGGCGGGGGCACAATTCGCATATTTTCCGGGGAGTACAAAGCCTGCCCCGCGGGGGTAAGACTGCCTTTGGATTGACCGCGAAAGACGCTAAAAAGCGCGAAAAGACCGATGCTTGTTCATCGGTCTTTTGGGTCTTGCGGGGCTTTTGGTTTATTCTAAGCGCGGCGCGATTATGGTTGGGGAAAAACAGGCGAAGCGGGCTGATGAACAATTCGCATATTTCCCGGGAAGTACAACGGCTGGCGGCAATGTTGAGTCAACCGCCAAAGACGATGTCTACAACATCCTGCGGCGATTCGATTCTGTACTTCGCGCAGGTGACCTTTTGAGGCTCTATGCTGCCCCACAGGGCGAGGGCAAAGTCCACCCCCGCGGTCTCGCAGCACAGCGCGTCCACAGGAGCGTCCCCCACGTAAAGTATGTTTTGCGGCTGCACCTTCGTGCGCTCCATGTAAACCATGAGCGACTCGGGGTCGGGTTTGGGGTTCTTTACATCCTCCGCAAGCACAATGCAGTCAAAATAGGGCAAAAGCGCGTCAATACTGTCGCCGTACATTTCCCTCGCGGTGCGCGAGGACACTATTCCAAGGGCTATTCCCCTGCTTTTTAGCTCTTCAAGCGCGTCCATGGCCCCGGGGTAAATCTCGAACCCCGACGAATCCTCCTCTATAAGCCCGTTCCATCTGACTTCCGCTGCATGGGGGTCTTCAAATTCGAAATGCTCTATGGTGTTTGCGCTCGTCAGCCCAACTATATGCTGGTGCAGCTCTTCGGTGAGCGTTATGCCCTTTTGTTCGAGAAGCAGTTTTTCCAGCGCCCGAAGAATCGCTCCGCCCGAACTTATCATCGTGTTGTCTATATCCCAAATTACATTCGTATACATAAATATTTTACATTCTCCGACCCCGTATTTGATGTATAATAATACCAGAATCCGCCAGGAAATGCCACAGTCTTATCAAGATTGGTCACAAAATTGTTGAGTTTACTCCTTTGAGTTGCCCAAAATTAGTGCGATAATTCAATTGTGCCAGAAAGATTGGATTCACAAGGCAGGCAAAGTCACCTTACATGGATGCGGCTTTGCAAATATAGGAAAGCTATTGCAAAAGCGGAAGCAAGATGCAAAGTGTTGAAGGATTCTACCAATTTTAATCATAATTGTATCGTTACGAAAGGAGATTATTAAATGAACGACAACGAATACGGATATACAAATCCGCAATACCCCCAGGAGCAAAAGCCCCCTAAAAAAACGGGAAAGACGCTCGGCTACATCGCGATATTCCTTTGCATAGCGCTGGTTTTTGGCGTTGCGGGTTACGCTATTGGCAACAACAGAAATCAACAGCAGCTTGCGGCGCAGGATGAACAAGTCAGGGTTAACGAAGGCGATGCCGCCCCCCGAGAAACGTTTTCCTTTGACGATTCCACCTTTGTGAATTCGGAGAGCATAAGCACCAGCGTCACCGAAATCGCGAACAACAACTTAGACGCTGTGGTGCTGGTTTCCTCCATGATTCCCGTCGCAAACTACGGTTACGGATTCAACGACGGTTTCGGGTTCTTCCCCTTTGGCGAAGGTCAGCAGCAGCAGCAGTACCAAGAGGTTAGGGGCAGCGGCTTTTTCATCAGCGAGGACGGCTACATCGTGACCAACAACCACGTCGTCGAGGGGGCGGAAACTGTTTCGGTCACCCTTAACAACGAGCAGTCGCTGGAAGCTATCGTCGTAGGTACCGACCCGAGGACGGACCTCGCCGTACTCAAGATTCAGGGCTCGGGGTACACCTACTCCAAGCTGGGCGTTTCTTCCACCCTGAAAATAGGCGAGCCCTGCGTCGCCATCGGCAATCCGCTGGGCACGCTCACAGGCACAGTAACCTCGGGCGTCATCAGCGCACTCGAGCGCACGATAGTCCTAGAAAACACCGAAATGACGCTGCTCCAGCACGACGCGGCAATAAACGAGGGCAACTCGGGCGGACCGCTTTACAACTCCAAGGGCGAGGTAATCGGCATCAACAACGCCAAGACCGCCGATTTCGGGGTCGAGGGATTGGGCTTCGCCATACCTGTAGACATCGCGAAGCCTGTAATTGAAGACCTAATCAACATAGGCTATGTTGCGGGCAGGCCTTTCATAGGCATCACCATTCAGGAGATTTCCGACAACCAGGCGAAGTATTACGACGTAGTCGCGGGAGTCGGCGTAGTAGAAGTGTCGAAGGGCTCCCCCGCCGA
Source organism: uncultured Clostridia bacterium (assembly GCA_937874755.1). Classification (GTDB taxonomy): domain Bacteria; phylum Bacillota; class Clostridia; order Christensenellales; family CALWSW01; genus CALNBC01. The sequence goes on along the minus strand of CALNBC010000350.1, from coordinate 496 downwards.
AAAGGCGGGCGTGCAGAGCGGCGACATTATCACCGCGACCAACGGCACACAGACCCTCACGCTGGACGCGCTGAACGAAGTCAAGGAATCCCTTAGAATAGGGGACACCATGACCCTCACCGTGTGGCGCAACGGATTGACTCTTACGCTAGACGTCGTACTGGGCGAGGAAGTCCCCCAGACCGCCGCCCCCACGAGCTACAGCAGTTCGAGCAGCAGTGCGGAAAACGCGGCATAAACAGGGTTGTGTTCGTCCAATGGCGCGCTTGGGTTACCCCTTGCGCTTCATATAAAGGCACCGCCTAAAAACTTTCGCGATGCCAATACTCCTCTCTTCTTCCTAACCGGCAGCTTCGGCTGCCGGACTTTTTTTGAAGAGTGAATGCGGACTGAAAACTAAATCCATGTGCAAAAAGGGTGCGTCCAAAGGCGGACGCACCCACAGCCTGTCAAAAAAGTCGCCTACAGGCGGCTTTTTTGTTATACTGTAATAGGG
>CALNBC010000349.1 GCA_937874755.1 uncultured Clostridia bacterium | reverse complement strand
CTTTGTTCACGCCTTTCTCGCTTAATTTGCTTCTAGTATGGAAAAAGGAGCTCTCTCTTGCGTGAAAACTCCTTTTCTTTGACAGGCTGAAGCGCCGGGGGGAAGTCTCCCCCGGCGCTTTTGATATGACCGCACTTAAACTCGCACGTTTTCGCCCATGCCCAAAAAGGCGACGTATTTTTCCGCCACTTCGATTCCCGTCGCCGACTCAAGGGCTTTTTGATAAATATCCAGCTGGGGAGCGTGAGCCTGAGCCGCTTCCTGGATACTTGTCTTTTGGCGGTCGGTCTTGTAATCTACGAGAATCCAACGCCCGTCCTCTAAAAAGCAAGCGTCTATCATGCCCTGGACGACTATTCGGCGAGAGTCAATCTCCTGAAAAATGGAGAAGGATTTTTCCCTTAGCACCTCTTGGGCACTTTGCATACGCTTTCCCAAAGGACTGGCGAAAAAGCGCGCCACCGAGGAAACGTCCACCGCGTCCGCCATGTTCTGCGGGAGCATTTCCTTTTGCACCAACTCATTCAAGCGATTCGAGAGGGAAGTTTCGTCAATTTGCGCCCCAAGGTCGACGTGGCGCAGCAGGGCGTGTACCGCTACGCCCCTTTGCGCCGCGGTGAGCTTCTTTTCACCCACGAAGCGGGGCGCTTTTGAATAATCCGAAGCCCTCTTCGGCGAGAACAAAGTGGTGGCAGCAATCTTCGCGGGCAAGGGCTTTGTGGGCGCGTAGCGCCAAAGGTGGGAGGAAAAAGCGGAGGGGTCAGAGGCCTTTGAGTGCGCTGCCCAGGCTTCAAACATCTCCTTGCTCGCCGCCGCTGCGGCAGTGCCCGTAAGCTCCCCTGCTTCGTGGAGCTGAAAGTTCCATTCGCCATCGTGGCTGGGGTCTGTGCGGGGAACGGGGACGTTGGCAGCATTGAAAATATGCCCTGCTTCGGGGAAATCGCGCACAGCGCGCATCATGACCTCGAGCTGGCTTTTAGCCGGGGTAAGCTCCGAGTCCGCCCAGATTTGGGCGTCCTTTTGCAGGTCCTTGCAGGTGCCTATTACGGTCAGTTCCTCCTTCGCTCTTGTCAGGGCAACATAGAGTACGCGGAGCTCCTCCTCGCGGGTAGCATCGTCCTGCTCCCTTATCGCGGCGCGGTGATAAAGTGTTTCGTACATGGTGCGCTCATAGGGGTCGTAAGCCTTCATGCAAAGACCGCCCCGGGCACTCCATATTACGGATTTTCTAGAATCCGAGGTGTTGTACTGCCTGTTAGCGGAGCAGAGCAATACTATGGGGAATTCCAGCCCCTTGCTGCGGTGGACGGACATAACGCGCACGCAGCCCGCGCCGCCTACGGTGGAGGTGCCAAGGTTCTTGCCCGCAGAAAGCGCGCCATCCACATGCGCCAAAAAACCGGAGAGCCCTCTCGGCGAGCCTGATTCGTAGGCGCGCGTTTGGTCGAGGAAGCGGCGAAGGTTGGCGAGCCGGGTTTCCCCGTCGGGCAGCACAGCGACCGAATCGTCGTATGCGGTGCGGCGTATCAGCCATTCACAAAAGCGCGAAAGTGGGTGTATGCGTGCTTCTTCCCGGGCTTCGTCCAGAAAGGCAAGAAAAGCCCTGCATTTTTCGCCCAGCGAATCGCGGTTTTCCTCTGCGCTGATAAACAGCGCGTCGTAATTGGAAATGGGTTCGTCGTCCGTTGCGCCCTCATCCCTGTCCTTCCAGCGCTTTTTGGCGTTGATTCGTATATTGGCAAGGTCTGAATCGGAAAAACCGCCAATCCCCGCCCGAAGGACGGACAACAGCGCGACATCCTGCCTCCGGTCGTCTACTAGCCGCAAAAGATTGAAGAGCACCTGTACCTCAATAGCGTCGAAATAGCCGCCCGAAAGATCCGCAAAGGCGGGTATGCCCTCCGCGGCGAAAACCCGGCAGAATACCTCCGCGGATTTGCTGACCGTGCGCAAAAGCACGCAAAAGTCCTCGTATTTGGGCATCCTTGCCTTTTCACCATCGCCTATTGGCCGCTTCATGCGCGATTTTATGAGCGAGGCCGCAAGGCGCGCTTCCGCTTCGAGGGAATCCACGCCTTCAGATTCTCCCTGAACTATGTGCACGTTGAGCCTAGTGCCGCTTTGGGTTTCTTCTCTGCCCGGCTGCAGGGCGTCGGTCGCGCCGTAGCGCACCGCGCCTTTCATCGAGCGGGAGAACAGGTCGTTGACGCAGCGCAGCAGGGTGGGGCAGGTGCGGTAGTTGACGTTTAGTGGCAGCACCTTGCCGTCGCCCATCTTCGCATTTTGGGCGCGGGAAAGAAAAAGCTCAGGTCTTGCTGCCCGGAACGAATAGATGCTCTGCTTGACGTCTCCCACGAGGAACATGTCCTTCCCGGCAGAAAACTTGCCTATGATGGCTTCCTGTATTTCCGAGCTGTCCTGGTATTCGTCTATAAATATGTAATCGAAACGCTGGGCGTACTCTTGGGCGATGTCCGCATCGGAAAGGGCGCGAAGCGCGAGCTGCTCCATGTCCGAAAAGTCTATGATGTTTCGTTCGTCCTTCTTAGCGGAGTATATACCCCTGAAGCGCTTGACGAGAGCGACGAGCGCTTTCGACGGGGGCTTTTGCATTTGCAGCAGTTTTGACTGGGTTTCGCCGTCCGAAAGCTCCGCTTCTGCCGCAAGACCCTTTCCCGAGACGAGTCCCTTTGCGCGGTTCCTGGAGGCTTGTATGTCCTCCTTGGGCAGAGTGGTGTTCCGTTTGAAGGTCAAGCGGGGGAACTTATATGCACAAAGTTCGGGCAGGGTCATCCGACCCTCCTTTAATGCATGCGAAAAGGCGGTCATAGTGTCCGCATCCTGATTCAATACGCCGCCCACTTCAAAGCCTTCGTCCGTCTTAGGAAGACCTTTTGCGGCGGTGCGCAGTATGGCCGCAGCTCGCGCACACTGGTGCGAGTAGTGGTGCATCACCGTCTTAACGGCAGGCGAGGAAGATAGCTCATCGGGCGTAGCGTCCAGCTTTTTTAGAGAATCGTCGAGGAAGCCGTCTATATCTACTCTGGTGGTGAGGAAGTTCCAGGCGGCGAGCAGCACGTCCGGCAAAGCGCGCCCGTTTCTACCGCCAAAGCCTTCGTACAGGGCGATGAAGCCCTCTTCGGCTTCGACCAAGGATTCGGCTATGGCTTGCTTCGCTGAATCCGCGGCCATCGCGCCCGCCTCGAAGTCGTCCGCCGCGCGAAATGCAGGGTCAAGATTGCAGGCGGCGAAGTGGCGGCGAAGCACGGCGGTGCAGAAGGAGTGCAGCGTGCATATCATCGCGGAACCCAGGGAAAGCAGTCCAGATCGCGCATGGTCCCGGGCGGTTTTATCGAGGGACTCGTCCCCCGCCGCTTCAAAAAGGCGCAATCTGACGCGGCGCTTCATCTCCGCCGCCGCGGCGTTGGTGAAGGTAACCACAAGCATGCTGGAAACAGGCGCACCGTCAAGCACGAGCTTTGCTATGCGCGCCGCCAGCACCGCGGTTTTGCCGCTACCCGCTCCGGCGGAAAGCAACAGGGTTCCGCCCTTATGCTCAATCGCTTTTTTCTGTTGATCGTTGTATTGCATGGTTCCTCCGAATTACGCAAATCGCAACATTAGCCGTCTGGGGTACGCCATGGGTCGGAGAGGCGACATTCCCCCTATCAGAATGCGCTTTTTTGCAGCGGGTGGTATTCCATAGCTCCGCTTCTGCCGCACACTGATTCATAAAGAGTGACGTGATTAACGGGAAATTCCGCGGGTATCAGAGCGGCGTTGATGGCATCTACATACTCTTTGTGGGGGGTAATTCTCCGCGCCAGGGTGATATGCGGCGTGGGGGGGCGTTTTTCCAACGGGAAGCCCGCGTCAAAAAGTGCGGCTTGGGCGCTCTCGTAAAGGCTTTTCAATTCGCCGCCATCTCCGTCAGCGCGAACTACAGCGGTTCTCCCTCCGAATAACTCGTATTCTGCAAGCCGAAGGGTAAAGGGGCGTATCCCCCGCACGAGCTGCACCAGGGCAAGCCCTATCTCCCCGATTCTGTCGGTCTCCCCAAGGAAGCGCAGGGTGACATGGAAGTTCCCAACGGGAACATATGCCCCCTCAATTCCCAGCTTTTGCATGGTCTGTTGTAGGGAATACAGGGATGCGCGGGTCTGCTTGTTGACGTCCAGGGCAAGAAAAAGCCGCAATGAAAGCTCCTTTCGGTTTAAGAGGGGTGTTTGCTGGTTAATTCTTTATACGGTATTATCGCACAAATTAGAGTGATAGACAAACGCGGCGCGGGTTTTAGGACTTAAATTGTAAACCGCCATACCCAAAGCAAAGGGGCGACCGAAGCCGCCCTATAGTGTATAATTTCTGGATGTAGTTTACTCGACAGCGGTCACGCGGTCGCCGGACTCGTAGACGCAACCGAGTTTTTGCATGTACTCGAGCAGTATCTGGTCGAGGGCGCCGTATTCGCCGTAGACTGAGCCTTTGCCCAAGGAGGAGCCGTCCCCGCCGTCCGCCAGAAAGTTGTTCGTGGCGACGGTGTATGTGCGGGCGAGATCGAGGGGCTTGCCGCCGACGGTTACGTCCGCCGCGTCTATCCTTGCGCCGGCGGATTTCTTGGCGTCAAACGAGAAGGCGATGCCGGAGACGTGCATGTAGCCGCCTGCGAGGTTCGGGTAGTTGGCGACGCTCTCCTCGAGTACAGTGAGCACGTCCGCGCCAGTCATCTTCTTGACGACTACCCAGTTGCCGAAGGGGAGTACTGTAAGTATGTCGTTATAGGTGATGTCGCCCGCCTGGATGGTGGCGCGTATGCCGCCGCCGTTAGTGATGGCGATTTCGGAATCGGTCTTCCAACGCATCGCGTCTGTTATCAGGCTGCCGAGGTTGGTCTGCTTCATGCGAACGTTGCCGCGCTCGCCGTCCAGCACTTCGTCGGTATGGCCGACTATCTGACTAGAAAGCTCCTTGGCATATTCAGTGTAATAGGTGAGCAGCTTCTTAGTACCCTTTTGCTCGGGCATGACGGAATAGTTTGCGTCCGAGGTTTTTAGGAGCTTGGCGACCTCGGTGGGAGCTTGGGTGGAACTGAAGATTACCTTAACCATGCCGACATTCTTGAAGTATTCGCCGGCGGAGGCTATGAGCGTGCCGTTGTTTACCTTTCCGCTCTCGAGCAGGGTGTGGCTGTGCCCGTCAATAACGAGGTCAATTCCTGAAACGGCGTCGGTTAGGTCGAGGGAGGTGACGGGGGACTCTTCGTCCATCCCGAGGTGGCTAAGGGCGATTATGTAATCGCAGCCTTGGGCTTTGAGGGAAGCGACACACTTTTTAGCGGTCTCGATGGCATCTTGGAACACATAGCCCACAAAGAACTTGGGGTTTGCCTTTGTGGCTGTTTCGGGGGTGGAAAGACCAAATATGCCAATCTTGTATTCACCCATTTGCTTGACGAGTGTGTCCTCGAACACAAGATCGCCGGCTTCGTCTGTCAGGTTGGCGTTGAGCACAGGGAATTTGGCGTATTTCGCAAGCTGGACGGCACGGTCAAGACCGTAGTCGAATTCGTGGTTGCCGGTAGCCATCGCATCATAACCCATGCGGTTCATGGTGTTTATGACGGAATAGCCCCTGAAAGCGTTGGCGGAAACCTTGCCGTGAACGGCGTCTCCCGCATCCAGCAGCAGCACGTTGTGCCCCATGTCGCGCATGCCTTCAATATATCCCGCGAGCTTTGCGGAGGAGAATGCATCCTTGTCGGATGATTCGACGGAGCCGGTCATTCTCCCGTGGGTGTCGTTGGTGTGGAAGATGTAAAGCACGTCACCGTCGACGCTGGGATAGGT
>CALNBC010000348.1 GCA_937874755.1 uncultured Clostridia bacterium | reverse complement strand
GAATCATCTACGGTCTGCGCCACTACAGCGACGTTCCCAGCGAGTGGATTGAATGGCACGGGCACAACGACTTCTACAAAGTCGTCACCAACGCCGCAACCGCTTGGCTTTACGGCTGCTCCTCGGTCAACTGCTCAATGCTTGGCATAGGTGAGCGCACGGGCAACTGCCCCACAGAAGCTATGGTCATGGAATACTGCTCGCTCCGCGGCACGGACGACGGCATGGACCTTTCCGCGATCACGGACATCGCCGATTACTTCGAGCATTCCTGCGGCTACGATATCCCCCCCCGCACGCCTTTTGTCGGCCGCTCCTTCAACGCTACCCGCGCAGGCATCCACGCCGACGGCATGCTCAAGGACGAGGAGATTTATAACATATTCGACACCGCGAAGATACTCAAGCGCCCCGCCAAAGTGATGATAGACTCCCACTCCGGGCTCGCGGGCATCGCCCACTGGGTCAACAGCTTTTATCAACTGCCCGAAGAAGTCAAGCTCGACAAAAAGAATGAAGCTGTCGCAAAGATAAAAGAGATGGTGGACGCCGAATATGCCGGCGGGAGAAACACCGTTATGGGCGACTCCGAGCTCGAGAATATATTCAAAGAAGCCGCGCCCGCGCTTTACATCAAATGCGACCACCATTTGAACGGAATCTGCTAAAGTATCTCATTTGCATCGCCCGTTCGAAATACACGCCGGGGAGTTCGCCTCCCCGGCAAAATTATGTATTGACATTGACGTTGCGTAATGGTTTATTCTCTTTTATGAGGTGAGAAGATGGAATACACTGTGAACAGTCTTGCAAAGCTCGCGGGAGTCAGCCCCAGGACGCTGCGCTATTACGACCAAATCGGGCTGCTAAAGCCCCTGCGCGTCGAGCAAAATGGATATAGGGTCTACGGTGATACCCAAGTGGACGTCCTCCAGCAGATTCGATTTTTTACCGAGCTGGGCTTTTCGCTAAAGGAGATTTCCAAGCTTATAAGCTCTCCGGAGTACGACAGGGAGCGCGCTCTTGCGGAGCAGCTTCTAGCAAGCTGAAAAGGAGCGCATTCAACGGTTGATAGAGAACATCGAAAGGACATTGTCAGCCCAAAAAGGAGGAAAAACTATGAGTGACAAGGAAAAGTTCGAAGGCTTCAAGCGCGATCTTATCGAGGAGAACGAAAGGCGTTACGGTGCGGAAGTCCGGCAAAAATACGGCGGGCAGGCCGTGGATGCTTCAAACGAAAAGATGCGCGCCATGGGTGGGGGCGACTACAAGGACGTGCAGGAGCTTGAAGCGCATCTTGCGCGTCGTCTGAAGGAAGCCGCAGCAACAGGCGACCCCGCCTCCCATATTGCCCAAAGCGTCTGCGAGTTGCACAAAAAGTGGCTTTGCATGTACTGGCCGCATGGCATGTATTCCAAGGAGGCGCATCTTGCCCTGGGCGAAATGTACGTCGAGGATCCGCGCTTTCGCGAGTATTATGACGCGATTTGCCCGGGTGGGGCGAAATTTCTGCACGACGCGCTGATTATTTTCTGCTCGCAACGATGAGTACTCCATATAATAAAATTCATCTTTACCATTAAATGTATCCTTGATGTATGCGTTAATCCTCATCACCTGCCGAACAGCTTGGTCAGCTGTGCAATGCGCTCGGCAAGCTGTAGTGTACATACCCCGGGCTTTACCCTAAACTGCCAGTTGCCCGTTCCTTTGCCGGGAACGTTCATCCGCGCTTGCGCGCCCAAATCGAGGTAATCCTGCATCTGGGCGACGAAAAGATCCGCCACAGAGCCCATACCGCCCCGTGTAAGCCCCCAGTTGAAGCCCTCTTTTTCGGACAAGCCGAGGTAGCGTGTCGCGTATTCCTTATCTTCCTCAGAACACTCACAGAACCATGCAGCAGCGGTGGTATTGTCGTGGGTGCCCGTGTAACAGGCGCAGTTCCTAGGGTAGTTGTGGGGCAGGTAATCCGAGGGTTCCCGAGAGTCGAAGGCGAACTGCAATATCTTCATTCCCATGAAGCCCGAATAATCCCGCAGCTCGTGGACTTGCGGCGTCAAATAACCCAAGTCCTCTGCGATTATCGAAAGATTTGGGAAAGTGCGTTTCAGAGTGTCGATGAAATCCTTCCCCGGCCCCTTTCTCCACTCGCCTTTTCTTGCAGTCTCTTCTCCGAAGGGAACCGCCCAGTAATCGCAAAAGCCGCGGAAGTGGTCCAGTCGCAAAATATCGAAGCTGTCCGCAGCCGCGGCAATGCGCTCCATCCACCAGGAATAGCCAGTCTTTTTAAGGTAGTCCCAATTGTAAAGCGGGTTGCCCCAGAGTTGACCGTCCTCGTTGAAATAGTCCGGCGGCACACCCGCAACATCTATGGGTTTGCGCTCCTCATCCAGCGCAAATGCCAAAGGGTTAGCCCATACATCTGCGGAATCCAGGGGTACGTAAATGGGGAGGTCACCAATTATGCCTATTCCCATAGATTTGGCGTACTTCCTAAGCGCGTTCCACTGTTCGTGGAATAAAAATTGCATAAAGCAGTGGAAACGCACCTTATCCTTGAGCAACTTTGCGTATTCTGCAACCGATTCGGGTTTTTTCAGACGAATCTGCTCGTCCGGCCATTCTATCCATGCTTTTCCGCCGAAATAATCCTTAAGGGCCATGAAGAGCGCATAGTCGAACAGCCATGTCTTTCTTTACAGAAAATCGTCCAGCTCCTCGTTTCTTTCAAATCGTGAGAACGCCTTTTCCAGTAGCGGGAAGCGCCCATTGTAAATCTTCCCAAAGTCCACGCGCTGTTCATCTGTTCCCCAGTCCACAGATTCTATCTCTGCGCGGGTCAAAAGCCCGTCTTCTCTTAGCTTGTCGAGGTCTAAAAAATAGGGATTCCCCGCGAAGGAGGAAAAGCACTGATAAGGCGAATCGCCGTAGCCCGTCGGTCCCACCGGCAGCACCTGCCAGTACTTCTGACCGGACGCGGCGAGAAAATCCGCAAAGTCGAAGGCCGCTTCCCCCAATGTGCCTATCCCGTACGGGGAGGGCAAGGACGAAATGTGCATTATTATTCCGCTGCTTCGCTGCATTTGACCACCTAAGCAATTCCGCTTTTGTTCGGAACTGTCCCCTTTACTTGTGTTTTCTGTGGATTGTACCTTTTGACGGTTCCTCCATACCGAAGCTTCGCAGGCAAGGTAAGGTGCCGCGCGTTGTTCTTTGACCTCAGCATGGAGAAGAGCAAAAGAGCACTCTCCTCACCCATGCGCTCGGCGGGTTGCTCCAGCGTTGTCAGTTCCGGGAGTGTATAACGCGTGAAGGGCAGACCGTCCATCCCCATTATTGAGAGGTCATCCGGCACCTTTATGCCCCTTTCCGCCGCAGCTTTAATCGATGCGACCGCAAAAAGGTCGGTTATCGCAAAAATCGCCGTAAAATCCCGCCTTCTGTCGAATAACCGCAACGCGGCGGCGTGTGCGTCTTCCATATCGAAGCTGCCGCAGTATTCAATAAGCCCCTCGTCGATAGGGATACCCGCCTCGACAAGCGCCGCACAGTACCCCGCTTTTCTAAGGTCACTTATCGACCTGTCCTCCTCCACTGCTAACAGCGTGGCGATGCTTCTGTGCCCGTTTTTGATTAAATGAGTCACCGCCCGCTGCGCTTCGGCCGCATCGTCTATCGAAACCGAAGAACAGACATGCTCATCTAGTGTTCCAAAGGCGTTCGTAAACGAAACGCAAACAAAGGGAACTCCCAACACGTCGATATCCTCTTGAGTATAATCCGACCTTCCACCCACGAGCAGCACGCCCAGAGGTTTGTTCTCCGCGACCAGCACCGACGCGGTTCGAAGTTCGTCCTCTTGGGAATCGATTGGTCGAATAACCGAAAAACAGCCATTCTCGCGGATGCACTCCTCGGCGGCGGAGATGATTCTTACCAGAAACGGATTTCCCCTTCCCCTGGCGATTATAACGACGCAGTCCGACCCTGTTTTAGCCAGATTCCTCGCGGAGTTGTTCGGAACATAACCGAGTTTTTGCACTGCGGCGAACACGTTTTCGCGCGTTTTTTGGCTGACATCCGGTCTGTTGTTCAAAACACGGGAAACGGTGCTTATCGCTACACCGCAATACGCCGCCACGCTTTTGATATCCACTTTCTCTTTCATAATAAGCCCCTTTTCTGACGGTATGTTACGATATGCCCATGACCATGAATAGCATAAGAAAGAAGAAGTGCCTGTACTAATTACCGGAAACGTTGCCGGTATTTTTTTATTATTATAATGCATTATCGAAATATCGTCAATAATTTAGTTTTGTAAAGCGCAACTTTGCACACAATGGTATAATTACAGTAAAAAGTGGAGAATTGCTATGAAAATACCAAATACACCGGAATGCGAACGCATGCTGGCTGAATGCCAGACCCCCGAGAGGGTAATTCTGCACAGCAGGGCGGTTGCCGCCTATGCGCGTTCGCTAACGAAGCGGCTAAAGGCCGCCGGTGTGAATATAGACGAGGACGCGGTATACGCCGCGGGGCTTTTGCACGATTGCAAAAAAGCCGAACCCAATCACTCTCGCTTGGGCGGAGATTACCTCGCAGAAAAAGGTTACGAAGAGCTTGCAAAAATAGTCGCCGCACACGACCGCCTTCCCGATGTGGAAGGTCTGGACGAAGCGGCGGTGCTTTTTTATGCTGACAAGCGCATTAGGGAGACAGAAAACGTCACCCTTGAGGAGAGGTTCAGATGGTCGCTGGCGAAATGCAAAACCGAAGAAGCCAGGGAGGCGAGAGAGAAAAGGCTGCAAACCTCCTACGCAATCGAAAGGCTTATCGCGGACACTTTGGGGGTCAAAGATTTTTGAAGAAAGCGGCGATTTTCTCCATCTCCCCTTCCCAAGTGGTCGAGCGCACGGTGCGCAACCCCTCGGATAGTATGCGCTGGTAGGTCTGCGTCTCGAGTCCCCGTTCAAAGGCGTCCATCATGGGCTGAACGGCGGCTTGCGCCATAAGGCAGTTTTCACCGTCCTTGAGCAGCCACAAATTCGCCTCGTTCTGATTTACTATGGCGGCACAGCCGCACGCCATTGCCTCAAAGGGCAAATAGGACGGGTGCTTGGACAGCATAAAGCTCACTAGAAAGTGAAATGCTCCATAAAATTCAGGCAATTCTTCGTACGGAACGACCCCGGCGAACGTGCAACAGCCGCCAAAAAGCTCCTTTTCCCCTTGGGAAAGCCGCCCCCCCGCGCAGACAAGTTCTATATCATTCCCATATTTCGCCTTGAGCGTCCTCGCGAAGGCGACGCAAAGGCCAAAGGCGTTTCTGGGAGCGTCCGGTCGGGCATAGAACAACACTCGATACGGTGGCTTGAGGGGTTTAGGGCAAAAGGCATAGCGTGCATCGCAGGCGGGGGTAAAATACGCCGACTTGCCGGGCACAGGGTAATTTCGTTCGATGTACGTGAGCAGCCCCGGGGTGTTGTAAAGCCTGTTAAACGGCATCCTTAGGGTGTTTTCCGCCAGGGCATACTCCGTCCCCGCCGGATAAAACGCCGGCTCGTAATCCTGCACCAGCAGGACTTTTTTTGTTATGTCTCTCATCTTCAACAGGTGATAGGCCGAAGGCCAGAACGTGCCCACAGCTATATCCGCTCCTGGCAACTTAGCGCAGTCTTCTGAAAGCGGAAGAAAATCCTCCTTGGTAAGGTTGGGGAAGTACCTGTGTATCTGTCCCCACATGGGAGAAATGTCGAACGCGGGGTCGTCGTACACGACAATTTTCGATTCGAAGCCGTACTTTTGCAGCATGCTCGCCATGCGAAGTATGGTGAACACGCCGCCAAAGGGGTGGGTGAACCTGCAAAGCAACCAGCGTATCCTATTGCCACCGCCCGGAGCAAAAAGCAGTTTTCTTGAAAGAACCAGGTCATGTTCCGAAATGTCGCACCAGTTCAACAGGGCTATCTCATGCCTTGCCCTTTCCACCGATGGATCTCTCGTTAGCCTTTTAAGCAGCTCTTTCATGGTCTAACCCTCGGAATCAGGCTTTGGTAATCATAATTTGTGCTGTAGTATGGGTCGCCCGCGGCGAGGTAACGCACGTACGCCTCCCTGCTCAGCGCAAAGTCGCCCTCGGGTATGGGGGAATCCCGCCGCGTCTCACTTTCGAGATGCCTAAGGCAGGCGTAGGGCGTATATACGTTTCGAAAACCGGCGCGCAGCAATCGCAGGCAGAATTCAACGTCCGAGCCGCAGAGCACAAAGCGCTCGTCGAACCCGCCAACGGCTTCGAATTTGCGCCTTTCCACCATCATGCACGCCCCGGTAACGGCGCTAAGCTCCTGCACGCAGGCCTGGCGAAACATGTAGCCGCTGTGCCCGCGCTGGGC
>CALNBC010000347.1 GCA_937874755.1 uncultured Clostridia bacterium | reverse complement strand
GGGGGAGGTCGAGCCCGCCTCGATAGCTACGCGGGCGCGCACCGATAAAGGCAGCACGCTCTCTTTGTATTCCGCGCTCTGCTCGTCGAAAAGTTCTGTGCAGGGCATGCTGACCACGCGCACCTTGATGCCGCGCTCGGACAGGGCTTCGTATGCGCCCACCGCCTGCTCGACTTCGGAGCCCGAAGCGATGTAGATGAGCTCGGGGGTGCCTTCGCAATCCTTCAGCACGTAGCCGCCCCTTAGAGCTTCCCTGCCGTCCTCGTCGTAGGTGGGCAGGTTCTGGCGGGTGCATACTATGCAGGTGGGTCCGTCAAAGGTCATGGCGCTGAGGTAAGCCGCGGCGGTTTCCTTGCCGTCTGCCGGGCGGAATACGTTCACGCCGGGGGTGGCGCGCAGCGCTGCCAGCTGCTCGATGGGCTCGTGGGTGGGTCCGTCTTCGCCGACGCCTATCGAGTCGTGGGTCAGTATGTACATAACCCTGGTTTTCATCAGCGCGGAGAGCCTGAGCGCGCCCTTGAGGTAGTCGGAGAACACAAAGAAAGTCGCACAATAGGGGCGCAGGCCGCCGTGCAGCGCGATGCCGTTAGAGATGCACGCCATGGCGAATTCGCGAACGCCGAAGTGGATGTTGCCGCCCTCGCGATCATCCGGACCGAACCAACCGGTGTTGGCCATATCGGACTTGTTGGAGGGGGCGAGGTCTGCAGAGCCGCCGAACAGGTTGGGCACCTGTTTTGCGATGTAATTCAGGCACTTGCCGCTGGTGGCGCGGGTCGCAGCCTTGCCGGACCAGTTCCAGAATTCGGGGTCGTTATTGAAATCGGGCATTTCGCCTGCAAAATAGGCTTCGAGGGTCTTCGCCTTCTCGGGCTGTGCCTTCTTATAGGATGCGTAGAGCACTTCCCAGTCCGCGTGCTCTTTGCCGAGGCGCTCGCGGTGGGCGGCATAAGTTGCGGTAACCTCTTCGGGCACTTCAAAAGCGCCTTCGTTAGGCCAGCCGAGGCTCTTTTTCATCTCGGCGATGTTGGCGTCGCCCAAGGGTTCACCGTGCGCCTTGTGAGAACCTGCCATGGGGGAGCCTTCGGCTATGCGGGTCTTGACAATCACGAGAGAGGGAGCCTCTTTGCTTTCCTTGGCGCGTTTAAGTGCGGCGGTGATTGCGTCTATGTCTGTTCCGTTATCTACGTTTATGACCTGCCAGCCGTAAGCCCTGAACCTGTCGCCCACATTTTCGGTAAAGGCGATATCGGTGTTGCCCTCGATGGAGATGTCATTGTCGTCATAAATCACGATTAGCTTGGACAGCTTAAGCGAGCCCGCCAGCGATGCTGCCTCGCCCGAAACGCCTTCCATCATGCAGCCGTCGCCTGCGAGGGCATATGTGTAGTGGTCGATTACGGGGAATTCGGGGGTGTTCAGGCGAGCGGCGAGGTGTTCCTCCGCCATCGCCATGCCGACCGCCATCGCGATGCCTTGACCCAAGGGTCCGCTGGTCGCGTCTACGCCGACGGTATGACCGAATTCGGGGTGACCGGGGGTCTTGCTGCCCCACTGGCGGAAGGATTTGAGGTCGTCCAGGGTGAGCCCGTAGCCGAAGAGATGCAGAAGGGAATAAAGCAGCATGGAGCCGTGCCCTGCGGAAAGCACGAAGCGGTCGCGGTTAATCCATTCAGGGTTGGCGGGGTCGTGCTTCATTGCGTCCGCCCAAA
>CALNBC010000346.1 GCA_937874755.1 uncultured Clostridia bacterium | reverse complement strand
AGTAGCGGCCGCTTTGTTCTATGCAGCAATCGTCGCCCTGACCTACGAGAGAATAAATCTCGCTCACCGCAGCCTTCGCTTCCCGGGCTTTGGGATTTAGCAAGGAGAGGGCGTCGTCCAAATCGGCATCATCGCCGTAAAACTTTATGTCGGAGGCGTAAGCGCGGGTAACAATCAAGCTGTCCTGCGGGAGGACGCAGTTTAGCGACAGCCTTTTCCAGAGGAAGCCGGCCTCGCCGCTGTCTATCGCTTTGAGGCAGGCGAACCCCGATGCAAAGCCGGCAGCAAGCTGCAGCGAATCCCCTGCAAATTCGACTCCCGCACTGCAGGCGATGCGCCAATCCTGCCGCTTGTTCAATACCAGTTGCTTGTGAAGTGTTCTCATACCATCCTTCCCCCGCTTACCTGACCTGCACGTGCAGCTCGCCCAGGCAGGCGATTGCGTTGCGCCCGAGGGCGATGTCGCCATTGGGTGCGATGTGGCAGTCTGCGCCGATAGGCCTCAACTCCAATCGTTCTATGCCATAAACCCCGTCGAGCTGCATGAGACCAAGGAGCAGATCGTCCCTCACCACGGGGTCGCCTACGCTCCTTTTTTCGCCCACGCGAAGGTATTCCTGAACCTCCCCGCGAATGCTTTGCTCTATATTGCCCGAAGCCTTCAGGGTGACTGAAATGCCTATGGACACGTATACGGGTGCTATCACCTTCACCACGGTGCATATTGGCCTTTTGCTGTCCAAATGCGCCCGAATAGCCTGCAAAAAGCGCGCGTTTGGCATGGCTCTTTGACCGGCGCTGTACGGCAGGGCGACCACAGTCACCACCGGCAGGCGGCTCTTGCCCGAGGGTTCCTCGGGGTCGAAGCCCGCTATCGCCTTGGCGGCGGCAACCCTGAGCCCGGGGGTGGACAGCGCCGCCAGCTCGTAATCCCTTTCGGAGGCGCACTTGCCCGGTATTTCCAGCGAGCGCAGGAACTCGAGCGCAGCAGAGGTGACGCTTTGCTCCTCTGCCCCGCCAGCCGCCGCGGTGTTTTTCACTACGGTGCCATCTCCGAAGGAAAGAGCGCTATTTTGGGGTATGTTGCCCTTAGCGCAGAGCGAAACCGCCAATGCCGCGGCAACCACTCCGGTTTTGCTCGCGGGCACTATCTGCCCGTGCTCCCCGTCTCCGAACACCAGCGCTTCGCGCAATGAGTCATAGGTGAACACGCAATCCCTCGGACCGCAGGAATACAAATCCTCTGCATAATTCCAAAGCGCGGGGCGAACGACTCCGTCCTCGCAGCGCGTATCGCAGATGAGCGAGAGTTCGTCCGTAAGCACCTGCCGCCCATTGAGCGCCAGCTCAAGCTCCATATTGGGCAGCCCCGTAGAGGCAAACACCAGCTCGCCGCCGCGAATGGGGTCCATGCTGACAAGCAGCGCGTTGGGTTCGCCGTCCTGCGCCGCATTTGCGGCGTCCAACCAAAGCATGGAGTCACCATCCCTGGTTCGGCGCTCGCACCGGGCAAAAAGCAGCCCTGTATTCTCCCTGACGAATGCGAGCACCAGGCCTTCGCGGGAAAGGGCATCGGTCAGCGGAATCTCCGCCTCTTTGGAAGGAACGGTATGCTCCTCGAATTTCGCCCAGGTCTCCCGCTGCACCGCAGGGTACCGCCCCGCGAACACGCCGCTTAGGCGCACGTAGATCGGAAGAGCGTCGTGTAGGGA
>CALNBC010000345.1 GCA_937874755.1 uncultured Clostridia bacterium | reverse complement strand
ACATTTTCACCTTCTTTCTTTGGTGGATTCTGATATGCGAGGGTGTTGATGCTCCGGTATCGTGGGTATTACCAAGCCGATTGACCCAAAATCCACCAAAGAAAGAAGGTGAAAATGTGGACAAATTATTCGTTGGCATTGATGTAGGGAGCCGCGACAATGCGGTGTACATCATGCTTCCAAATGGCGATAAGCACAGTTCTTTTGGCGTTCAAAACAACCTTGGCGGAGCACAGATACTCTCAAAGCGTGTCGTTGCTGTAATGCAAGACCGAGAGCTTTCCAATCTCGCCATCGGCATGGAGGCGACCTCAGTCTACGGCGAGAATCTGCTCTGTTTTCTTCGCGAGGATGGTGCTCTGGCTCGGTTCGAGCGTAAGCTCTTTGTCCTCAATCCCAAGCAGGTTAACCGGTTCAAAGCATCCTATCCCGACCTACCAAAGAATGACCCGATAGATGCCTTTGTCATTGCCGACAGTCTTCGCTTTGGGCGAATCGGCACCCCGGTCTACGTGGATGACTATCGCTACAAAGCCTAGCAAAACCTGACCAGAGGACGGTTCTTCGCTGTTCGAAATCTCACCCGCGAGAAGCAGCAGTTCATGAACCATCTCTTCATGAAATGCTCCGGTCTGGCGCAGGAGAAGGTCTTTTCCAACAACTACGGTGCGGCTGCCTTGGCCGTTTTCGAGGAGTTTGAAACACCGGATGACCTTGTGAACATGGACATAGACGAACTTACAGCGTTCATCGCCGAAAAGGGCAAGAATCGCTTCCCAAACCCCGATGAGGTTGCTAAGAACGCTCAAGCTGCTGCCCGTGGTTCCTACCGTCTTCCTAAGACGGTGAACGATTCGGTTAATCAGGTGCTATCCATTTCCGTTTCCTCCATTCGCGCCATGCAGGCTCAGATTAAAGCGTTGGACAAAGAGATTTTGCGGCAACTCGAGAACATACCCAACACGCTGACCTCTGTGCCTGGTATCGGGCCGGTGTTCTCGGCAGGGATTATCGCCGAGGGCGGTGACATCAACCGCTTCAATGGACAGGCTTCTCTTGCTAAATACGCAGGGCTTGCTTGGACACAGCATCAGTCGGGACAGTTTGAAGCTCAAAACACTCACCTCATCAAATCCGGCAACCGCTTTCTCAAATACTACTTGTGCGAAGCTGCCAATTCTCTCGTGCGTTGCGACACGGAGTACAGGCGCTATTACGACCTCAAATTCAAACAGGTCAACAAGTACCAACACAAACGTGCACTCGCTCTCACTGCCAGAAAATTGGTCAGGTTAGTCTTTCGACTGCTGAAGGACAACCGCCTTTATATCCCGGCTGCGGACTAACCGCGCCGTTTTCGCCGCCCTGCTTTTTTTAAAAGCTAATGGCAGGGCTTTGGTGGGGGTTCTCTTTTTGCGCTTTTTTTCCTCAGTTTTTATCACTCCTTTGCTATATCCGACTGTTTAACTACTTGACATATT
>CALNBC010000344.1 GCA_937874755.1 uncultured Clostridia bacterium | reverse complement strand
CATAGGCAAGCGCTGCAGCGGTCGGCTCGTTGATTATGCGCAGCACTTCGAGTCCGGCAATCTTGCCCGCGTCCTTGGTCGCTTGGCGTTGACTGTCCGAAAAGTATGCGGGTACGGTGATGACAGCCTGTTCGACGGTCTCACCGAGGTACGCCTCGGCATCCGCCTTGAGCTTCTGGAGTATCATCGCGGAAATTTGCTGGGGTGAGTAGTTCTTGCCTTCTATTGTAATGCGTCGGTCGGTGCCCATGTCCCTCTTGATGGAGGACACGGTGCCTTCCGGGTTTGTTATGGACTGGCGCTTAGCCATCTGGCCAACAAGGCGCTCGCCGTTCTTGGTGAACGCGACCACGGACGGCGTGGTTCTCGCGCCTTCGGGATTGGTTATTACGACGGGCTCGCCGCCTTCCAGCACTGCGACGCAGGAGTTTGTTGTACCTAGGTCAATGCCGATGATTTTGCTCATATTAAACCTCCATTTAATTAAGTGTTAACTTTAATTTGCCATTGTTGTTTATATTTTGGTGAACTTTTGCCCTTAGTTTTTGGGTTCGCTCACTTGTTTACTTTTACTATGCTGTGGCGCAGAACCCTGTCTTTAAGCATATAGCCCTTTTTGAACTCTTCCAGCACAGTTCCGGATTCAGTGCCTTCCTCGCAGACCTGCAGCGCCGCGTCGTGGAACGCCGGGTCGAAGGGCTTGCCGACGGCATCGATAGGGGTTATGCCCAGCTTGGAAAAAGCGTCTGCAAACTGCTTGCAGACCAGCCTCACACCCTCCGAGATAGAGGAATCGTCGTCCTTTGCGGCATTGACCGCAAGCTCGAGGCTGTCGTACGCGGGGATGAGCTCCAAAACCGCATTCCTGACCCCCTCTTCTAGCGATTCGGCTCTGATTGAGCTGTTGCGGCGGCGGAAATTGTCAAAATCAGCTTGCACTCTCTGGGCAAGGTTCTTCATTTCGTCGCGTTCGGCGGTTATTCCCTCTATTCGCGCCTTCATTTCGTCGAACTGCGCTTGGGTGAGAACGTAAGTGTTACCGTTGGAATCGGCTTCCCCTTGGGATACTTCGCCTCCGGTGTTTGGAATATCTTCCCCGGGGGACTGCTCGCCATTTATTGGATTTTGGTTCGGTTCTTGGTTTTTGCTTCCTTCTTTGTTAATGCTCATTACAACCTCTGCTAATATATTTTCGGCCATTCATGCCGCGATTTGCACTTTTAATTCTTATCATCCGGGGCAAACATACTCGTCAACACCGATGAAATGGTCTTGCCGATTTCGTTCAGCACCGTAGTAACCTTGGAATAGTCCATCCTAATGGGACCAATTATTCCGAAGGAGCCCACCGGCTTGCCGGAAATCTTATAAGTTGCGGTGACCACACTGGAGGATTGCATCTCGGGCAGGTCGTTTTCCGAACCTATAGTAATGGTGAATTCCATCTTCGCGGCGTTGGACAGTATCCTGTAAAGCTGCTCTTTTGTTTCTAGCACCGCAAGCATGGCGCTTGCCTTTTCTATATCCAGATACTCGGGATGTTTCAAAAGGTTTGTTGCGCCGCCCAACACGACTCCCCGACTCACCTGGCGATTTATGTCCTGGGAGATAGCGTCAGCGACAGAAGCGAAGCAGTCTCTTTGCTCCTGCATCTCCTCGCCCGCGCTTCGCTTGAGCGCCTCGACGGCTTCGGAGAGGGGCAGATTCTTAACCCTTGAGGTCACCATATTGGAGAGGCGCTCAAGGTCGGCCGCTGTGCAGGCGGGCGGAACCGCAATAAAGGAATCCCGCACGATGCCCGAATCGGTAACTATTACCGCCAGTGCTTTGCCGGGCCGAACGTGTATGAGCTGGATGTGCTTGACCCTAACCTTTTTGAGCTCGGGTTCCATTACCATGGAGGTGTAGTCCGTAAAGTCGGACAATAGCTTTGCGGTGCGAGCGACGACTTCTTCCGCTTCGGTTATCTTGTTATTGAAATACGAGCGCATAAAAATTATTTCTTCGTCCGAAAGTGTGCCCACTTTCATCATCGTATCTACATAAAATCGGTACGCCTTTTCGGAGGGAATGCGCCCCGAAGAGGTGTGGGGCTGTTCCAAAAAGCCCATTTCTTCTAGATCCGACATCTCGTTCCTGATAGTAGCGGAGGACAGCCCAAGCTCACTGCGCTTTGATATTGTGCGGGAGCCTACCGGAGTGGCGGTCATCACGTAATCATCTATTATGGTGCGCAATATGCGCAACTTTCGTTCATCCAACCTCATTTTGTCCTCCTTTCGTTGGGGTTGAGGAGGCGTTGTTAGCACTCGACTCGAGAGAGTGCTAATTCTCTATTAGTAAAATAGCACTTCTCCGGAAGATTGTCAATACCCGAGAGAGTGCCCTGACCATATCCCGCTTTATTTTTGCCGAAAGCAGATTTTTCGCGGCTCAAGTCTCATCCATCATATCGGCGAGCACAGAGTTCATAATCTCGTATCCGCGACTGGTCAGCCGAATGCTGCCCGACACTTCTACAAGGGGATTCTTCGCCGTCCTCGGGAAGGCGGATTCAAACCGCATGCCGAACCGCCGTTCGAATTCCTTTGCCGAAAAGCCCTCGGCCAGCCTAAAGCCCATCATAGCGAAGGTGAACATAGCGTCTTTTCCCTTCTCGACGATTACATCGGCAAGCGGACGTACACCCGCCTTGATTTGTCTTGTATACTCGTTTGGCTTAGCTGTGTTTTCACCCCGGGTAACCTCGCCGCTCTTCCAAAGGGCAAAACTGGCACCCAGACCCGCGGCGAGGAAGTCCCCGCTTTGCCAATACAAAAGATTGTGGCAGCAACGCCTGCCCGGCTTCGCGTAATTCGAAACCTCGTACCTTTCAAACCCCGCAGCTCTGAGCAAGCCAGCCCCGGCATCCC
>CALNBC010000343.1 GCA_937874755.1 uncultured Clostridia bacterium | reverse complement strand
CGGAGCGAAGGCGCTCCCCGCCATGGAAAAGAAGGGCTGGGTCGCATTCGGCAGCGCAAGGGTGCGCAGAGACCCCCTAAAGGGGCTAAGGGGCGTTAGGGAGCGCCCGCGGTTGACCGTCGACCAGGCAAATGCGGTGGATGCCGTGAACCGTGCCATCGAGCAAAGGCAGGTAGGCCCTTTAGGTGCAGAGCGCGCGTTCTTGCTTAGGGGCGTTACGGGCAGCGGCAAAACCGAAGTTTATATGCGCTGCATCGAGCACTGCCTTGCCTTGGGGCTAACCGCCATAGTGCTCGTGCCCGAAATTTCCCTCACCCCCCAGACGGTGGCGCGCTTTCGCGGAAGGTTCGGCGGCGGCATCGCGGTGCTGCACAGCCGGCTTTCCGCCGGTGAGCGCTTCGACGAGTGGAAACGCATACGCCAGGGCGCGGCGAGGGTCGTGGTCGGGGCGAGGAGTGCGGTGTTTGCCCCTGTGGAGAACCTTGGAATCATCGTGATAGACGAGGAGCACGAATCGAGCTACCACTCCGAAAAGACACCGAGGTACGACACGGGCGATGTCGCCAAGAAGCGCTGCGAGCTGACAGGTGCTTCTTTGATACTGGGCAGCGCGACGCCCTCGTTAGAAAGTTATATGCTGGCAAAGCGCGGGGAGTACACGCTGATTAACCTTCCCAACCGCATAAACGGGAGACCCATGCCCCCCGTCACCGTGGTGGACATGCGCAAGGAGCTCGAAGCGGGCAACCGCACGATATTCTCCGAAGCGCTGTTTTCCGGAATACGCTCTCGCCTTGCCAAGGGCGAGCAGGTAATGCTGCTGCAAAACAGGCGAGGTTATTCTACATTCGTTTCCTGCCGGGGCTGCGGGCACGTTATGAGATGCCAGCGTTGCGACGTTTCGCTAACCTATCACAAGAGCGACGAAACGCTCCGCTGCCATTACTGCGGCGAGCGCATAAAGGTGCCGCCGATTTGCCCCGAATGCAAGCAGCCTTATCTCAAGTACTTCGGGCAGGGCACCCAGCAGGTGGAGGAGGCCGTTAATCGAGCTTTTCCCATGGCGCGGGTGCTGCGCATGGACAGGGATACGACTGCTAAAAAGGGCTCCCACCTGGCGATACTCAGCGCCTTCGCCAAGCGCGAGGCGGACATACTCATCGGCACCCAGATGATAGCAAAGGGGCTGGACTTTCCCAACGTGACTCTCGTGGGCGTGGTCGCCGCGGACGCGACGCTTTTCATGTCCGACTTTAGAAGCGCGGAGCGCGCCTTCTCCCTCATCACCCAGGTCGCGGGGCGCGCCGGGAGAGATGAATCGGACGGAACCGCCATCGTCCAGACCTATTCACCCGAGCACCCCAGCATACGCTTTGCGGCGCACCACGATTACGAGGGGTTCTTCGAATACGAGATAGAAAAGCGGCGCAAGCAGCAATACCCGCCCTTTGCGGACTTTGTGCGCGTGCTTTTTACAGGGTCGGACTACGGCGCGGTGAAGGCCGCCTGCGAAGAATTCGCAAAGAGTGCGAGCAGCCTCATCCAACTGGAACTCGCCAAGGGACAAAAGAAAGGCGAGGAGGATAATACCCTGATTTACCTTCGCTCAATGCCCGCGCCGATTGGCTTCATAAAGGACGAATTCCGTTTCCAAGTGCTCATAAAGCTTATGAGGAATCCCGCGGGCGAAAGGGCTATTGCCCTTTTAGGGGTTTTTTGCAGGGATTACGAGGCGAAGGGCGCCATGCTCTCTATGGAGACCAACCCCCAGAATATGTTGTGATTGACTTTTTGATGCGTTATAATTAAAGAAAGTACCAAACCCGGAGGAAACTATGGCATTAAGACAGATACTGACCGATGAGGAGCCCGCGCTCCACAAGAAGTGTCGCGTGGTCACCGAAGTTAACGACAGAATTAGAACACTGATAGACGATATGACCGAAACCATGTATCACTCGAATGGCGTCGGACTCGCTGCACCCCAAGTGGGCGTTTTGCGGCGCATAGCGGTGGTGGACGCGGGCACGGGGCTGTATCAGCTCGTCAACCCGATAATTCTAGAGCAGACGGGCAGCGCCTGCGGAATGGAGGCGTGCCTGAGCGTGCCCGAAAAGCAAGGCTATGTGCTGCGCCCCGAAAACATAGTCGTCGAAGCGCTGAATCGAAACGGCGAAAAAATACGCATCGAGGCGGACGGTTACCTCGCCGTCGCCCTGTGCCACGAGATAGATCACCTGGACGGCATAGTCTTCACAGACCGCACCATCGACCCGACCGAGGAGCAGATTGCAGAAGCTGAGCGCAGGGCGCAGGAGGCGACCGAGCAACTCGGGCTTAACGAGGAAGAGCCGGACGAGCCAATGCCCCAAGTCGATGTGAGCACACTTCGCGGCAAGAGGAGAATCCGCCTGGTAAAACCGACAATCGGAGGTTGAATTTGCGAATAGCTTTCTTGGGCACACCCGATTTCGCCCTGCCCTCTTTGGAGATGCTGTGCGATGAGGGGTACGACGTTTGCGCGGTTTTCTGCCAGCCTGACAAGCCGGTGGGCAGAAGCGGCAAGGCGGTGTTCCCCCCTGTCAAGGCCTT
>CALNBC010000342.1 GCA_937874755.1 uncultured Clostridia bacterium | reverse complement strand
GTTGGCGAACCACATCAGGGCGGAAAGCCTGTCTGCGTTGACGAGGAATATCACTATCTCTGGCGTTTCGCCTTCGGTCAAGTCGGAGAATGGTCTAAAGACGACGTACTTCGCGGGGGCGACATCCGGAAGCCCCGTCGCATAGATAGCCGCCAGCCCGGGGTTTTTCTTGTAATACTCGCCTTCTTTGCCGTCCGGAACGCCGGTGGACAGGAAATGCTCGATATGGTCGAGCTTGAAGCGCTGGAATCCCAGCCCAACTTTGCCCCCGCGGCAGGTGGTAGTCTGCTCGTCAAAAACCGCTGTGCGCCCTTTGGACGCGGCGTTTAGCATCGATATGACGCAACCCCATTTGCCTTCGACAAACTGCAAGGCGTTCTCCGGTTTGGTCTCCGAACGAAAAACAGCCACGGGCAGGTTCTTTAGTTTTATCGCCTCGGCAATTTTGCTTTTCATGCAGTGCACCTCTTTTCGGGTTTCTTTTAACTCGTTATTCTCGACACAAATCCTCCGAAGTGTTATTTAATTAGATAGATTGTAAAATGAAGTGCGCCACCCATGACGGGTAAAAAAGATAGCCCATAATGAAACCTTTGTGTAGAATGGAGTTGCTAAGACAACATTCAAACGGAGGCAACATTATGAGCTACCACCATCTTACCACATTTGAGCGAGGACGGATACAGGAATTATTGACTCTGGGTTATTCACACCGAAGAATTGCCCAAAAGCTACATCGGCACCGTTCCAGCATTGACCGTGAGGTTCACCGCAACGCAACCAGCACAGGATATGTGGGAGAGGCTGCACAGTCGGCATACACCACACGCCGTACGCACTCCAAACCCAAGGGAAAGTGCACGGAAGATTTGGTTGGTGTTATCACAGATAAGCTTCTGGCAACGTGGTCACCTGAGCAGATTGCTAACACGGTAACTCTGGGGAGCGTCAGCTTTAAAACCATCTACAATTGGCTCTATGTCGGAGTGTTTCCCACGATTACCGTGCAAACTCTGCGGCAAAAGGGCAAACGTAGAAAGACTGAAAAACGCGGTAAATTCTCCATGGGAACGCCTATTTCTGAGCGTCCCAAAGAAGTGAGTAGTAGAGATACCTTCGGTCATTGGGAACTTGACAGCATGGTTTCCAGTCGGGGTGAAAGCAAGGGCTGTTTTGCTACATTTATTGAGCGTAAAAGTCGGCTTTATACCGCATTCAAAACTCCAGATAGAACCGCAGCATCTATGCAAGCGGCGATTACAAATCTTTACAACACACTGCCAAAAGGTGCATTCAAGACCGGTACAACAGACCGAGGCAAAGAGTTTGCTTGCTGCACGGCCATTCAAGCGAATTTGGGCTTAACTCTCTATTTTGCTGATGCCTACTCTTCGTGGCAGCGTGGGAGCAATGAAAATTCCAACGGCTTGCTGCGAGAGTTTTACCCAAAGAAAACAGATCTTGCATTGGCTCGCCAAGAAGAATTAACACATAACCTGTTTCTCATCAACTCCAGACTACGAAAATGTCTTGGTTGGAAATCGCCTATCCAAGTTTTCTTACACGAAGTGGCGCACTTGACTCGACAATTCATCATTATACCATATTGGCTGATGGGTGCGCATTGCGATATAGAAAACAAGGAATGTGATGATATGCATGAATAAACGGACTTTGTATTGTTAACTATTAGATTTGACGAGGAGAAATCCGCATATTATAATAATATGAGTCTTTTACAAGTATTTTACACTTCTAGTCAACTCAAAGAAAAAACTAAATAATGGAGGCAGAGATGAGCAAGTACGTACTCGGCATCGATCAAGGCACCACCGGCACGAAGGCAATCGTGTTCGACCGCAAGGCAAATATCATTTGCACAGCTTACAGCGAATTCACACAATACTTCCCCAAGCCCGGCTGGGTTGAGCACGACGCCCAAGAAATTTACGACGTTACCATGCGCGTCGTCAAGGAATGCCTGGACAAGGGCGGAATCTCCCCCGAAGAAATCGACTCGATTGGCATTACCAACCAGCGCGAGACCACCGTTTTTTGGGATAAGCGCACAGGTAAGCCCGTCTGCCCCTCAATAGTCTGGCAGGACATCCGCACTGCGGAGCGCTGCGATGAGCTTATGGCGAAGGACGGCCCGGGCATCATGGAACGCACAGGTATGATAATCGTAACCAACTGCGCCGCTCTTAAGATTGAATGGGTGCTCAAGAACCTGCCCGAAGTCAAAAAGGGCGTGGACGAAGGCAATGTTATATACGGCACAGTGGATACCTGGATGGTCTGGAAGCTTTCCGGCGGCGCAGCCCATGTTACGGACTGCTCCAATGTTTCCTGCACACTGCTCATGAACATTCATACCATGGATTACGACGAGGGAATACTTAACGAGCTGGACATTCCCCGTTCTATACTGCCTGAGATTCGCGCATCCTCCGAAATATTCGCCAACACCGACCCCAAGGAATTTTTTGGCGTCAGCGTGCCCATCGCGGGTATCGCAGGAGACCAGTCTGCCGCGGCATTCGGCCAGGCTTGCGTTAAGCCCGGCATGGTCAAAAACACCTACGGCACCGGCTCCTTCATAATACTCAACACGGGAACCAAACCTACAGGCGCGGGCGGCGGCATATTCAACATAGGCCTCTGCGGTCCCAAGGGCGAGCAGCAGTGGGGCGTTGAGGGTATGGCTAACGTTTCGGGCGCAGCTATACAGTGGCTCAGGGATGGTCTTGGCATTATCAGCGAAGCCTCCGAGTGCGAAAAGCTTGCGAATACCGTAGAAGACAACGGCGGAGTGTACTTCGTTCCCGCTTTCAACGGGTTGGGCGCACCTTACTCCGACCCCTATGCCCGCGGAACCATAATCGGCATCACCCGCGGCACCGAGAAAGCTCACATCTGCCGCGCAGCCCTAGAATGCATGGCGTATCAGGTCGCGGAAGCCTTCCGCTCCATGGAGGAGATAACTGGCACCAAGATCACCGCATTGCGCGCAGACGGCGGCGGTTCAAAGAGCGATTTCCTCTGCCAGTTCCAGGCGGATATACTGGGTGTGCCGGTAGATCGTCCGGTCATCACCGAGACCACCTGCTTGGGCGCGGCATACCTGGCTGGTCTGGCCACCGGATTCTTCGCTTCTGTGGACGAAGTTTCCGAAAACTGGCAGGTTGAAAAGCACTTTGAGCCCAGGCTGAACGAAGCTCAGCGCGAAGAGCTTATGGACGGCTGGAAGCGCGCTGTAGAGCGCGCCGGCAACTGGATTAAGAAATAAACCAGTCCCGGGTTGCTTAGTTTAATGCAGTATTGCGCCGCCCCAGCAAGGGGCGGCGCTCAGCCTGTCAAAAAAGTCGCCTACAGGCGGCTTTTTTGTTATACTGTAAT
>CALNBC010000341.1 GCA_937874755.1 uncultured Clostridia bacterium | reverse complement strand
TACCCAAAACTATTTTTCGGGAGCGCCGCCTATGGCTATCCCGGGAGCATTACGAACAGATGGTTTTGTAGATGCTCTTATAGAGAGACATCTTCCTGCGACTATGGAAAAATACCTGCCCTTAGAAGTGATGGAAGCCGTTTTGCTTATTTGGCTTGCGGGAGCAATGGTGTTTGCCGGATGGCATTTCTATTGCTACCGCAGACTTAGCAAGCAGCTTCGGGAAAACAGTATTCCCGTACCAGAGGATACCGTCGCTGTCCTGCTTTCCTCATGTAAAGCGGCGTTGGGCATCAATGAGGATGTAAGACTCATGCTGAACCATAAAATCACAAGCCCTATGCTTGTGGGGCTGCGCCGCCCTATGATACTGCTGCCCGCTTTCAGCATATCGGGAATGGACTTAAAGCTGGTCTTGACCCATGAACTCATGCACCTGAAACGAAAGGATTTATGGGTAAAAGTGTTTGCGCTGATTGCGGGAACTCTGCATTGGTTTAACCCCTTTGCCCATATTCTCTGCAAGGATGTAAGCTTATGGGGAGAACTGTCCTGTGACGAGGCGTTGGCAGCGGAAATGTCCCATGAGGAAAGAAGGCTTTATGGCGAAGCCATCTTGAACACGCTGGATAATCATTCCGGCATAAACACGGCTTTTTGTTCTTCCTTATGTGAGAGCAGAAAGCACATTGAAAGGAGATTAACCATGTTGTTAAATATTAAGAAAATGAAGAAGCATATCGCAGTTTTTGCTGTTGTAACAATCCTTGCAATCGGTAGCGTCGGAACGGCTGTAGCCGCTTTAGCTACCGAATATAAGCCGAACCCGGACCCGGACAGTATAACAAACTATAACCCGGATTATTTGGTAACGCATGAAGATGGTAGCTGGGTTTATAATGAAAATGGCCCTGGCGAAATCATTGGCATTGATGAAGATGAAGATAAAATTCTGGGTGAAGTGCAACTTTCGCGTAACAATATTTTCCCTGCTAATATTTCTGACAAAAGTTTCGAGACTGAAGAAGTTTTCGTAATTTTCCGTGCTGGCGAGGAGCCGGTTTATAAGGATTACGACCTCATTGCAAACAACCAAGTTGTATGTTTTGACACGCAAGCTGAACTGGATGCCCACGTTAAAATAATCAAGGAACGTAGAGCAAATGACTTAAATCCCTATGAAGGATTTGAGGAACTTTACGCACACATTGATTTCAATCATCCGTTCGTCTATACGGTAAGCAAATAACTGTGCTTTCTGGGCAGCAGGCAAGGCTTTAAGGGCTTCTGTGAATTTCCTGCGCGCATGCGCCTTATCTTACTTCTCGAATAAGGCGCATTATCCAAGATGTATGATTATCCGAGAAAGTATGTTCAAAGCTAAAGAGAGTCGTCAGTGTCTTGGTAAAAGGCGATAATCAGGGATATTATTCCAATGGGAAGAAGCAACAGGCCAGAATTCGAGATGATGCCCCTATATCTAACAATACACGATACCGGCAACCTCAACGCCGGAGCCCGAGAACACGCAAGTTATCTAAAAAATCCCAGTACACAAGATAGCTGGCACTTCACCGTCGATGACAGAGATTATCCAGCATTTAGAACTGAATGAGAACGGCTGGCATGCCGGGGGACGGGCGTTACGGGGCAGGCAATAGGCAAAGTATAGGGATTGAAATTTGATTCCGCTGCAAAAAGTAATAATTATGCATTTGCTTGCATAAATATTCCGCTCGCAGTCTACGCATGAGCAACACCTACGGCTTGTCTCGCGGCTCAAGGGGTACCGCGCCATCCCGTCCATGGGAGGTGGCGCTCCCGCGACATCCTGTCGCTCGCCCCCTTTCGC
>CALNBC010000340.1 GCA_937874755.1 uncultured Clostridia bacterium | reverse complement strand
TATCCTTTGAAAGGTCGAACTGGACTACCCCGCAGGCTCGAGATCATTCCCCTCTCCCGGCGCGATGGCGGTCGGTCCGGACGAGGACAAGGGCGTGAAAGCACTTACTAAGGAAGATATCGACGCTCTGGTGGAGAAATACGTCAGCGCCGCCCTGCGCGCACAGCAGGCGGGGCTGGACGGCGTCGAGGTTCACGCGGGGCACGGCTACCTCATCAACCAGATGCTCTCTCCCCTCACCAACCACAGGACGGACGAATACGGCGGCAGCGTCGAAAACCGCTTCCGCTTCCTGGGCGAGGTGCTCACCGCCATTCGCAAGGCGTGCGGCATAGGCTTTCTGCTTAGCGTGCGCCTTGCCGTGCAGGATTGGCCCGAGGGCGGCATAGACCTAGATATGGGCGCGGAATACGCAAAGCTGGCGGACGACCTTGTAGACATGATAAACGTCAC
This sequence comes from uncultured Clostridia bacterium, assembly GCA_937874755.1. Lineage (GTDB taxonomy): Bacteria > Bacillota > Clostridia > Christensenellales > CALWSW01 > CALNBC01. Next base: position 3,712 of record CALNBC010000340.1, on the reverse strand, counting down.
CACCGGCATCAAGGATCGCTGGTTCGGCTCAACCGAAACCCAGGACAGACCGGACGGTGCGCGCCGCGAACTTGTGGCGAGGATAAAGCCCGTCGTCAAGAAGCCCGTCGCCATAGTCGGCAAGCTGCGCACAGGTGAAATGTGCGAGGAAATTCTTGCGAACGGCGAAGCTGATTTGATAGTGCTCGGAAGGCCGCTCATATGCGATCCATACTTGCCCGAAAAGCTTCGTACGGGCAGGGAGGACGAGACGCGCCGCTGCATCAACTGTTTGGAAGGCTGCTACTTCATGCTGGGCAAGAAGAGCGGCATCCGCTGCGCGCTCAACCCTTATGTCGGGTTTGACGCCAAGTACGACGAAGGGAGTATTCCCCCTGTCACCAAGCCTAAAAATGTAGTAGTGGTTGGCGGCGGCGTCGCGGGTATGCAGGCGGCTTTGACCGCAGCCGAGCGCGGTCACAAAGTTACCCTCATCGAAAAGAAGAACGTGCTGGGCGGCCAGATGAATATCGCCAGCGTCCCGCCGGACAAAGAAATTCTCAACACCACCGCCGAGTATTACGGGAAGCAGTTCGAGCTCCACGGCGTGAAGGTGCAGCTGTGCACCGAAGCTACCGTGGATTCCATTGCCGCGCTCAATCCCGACAAGGTCATAGTCGCTGTGGGCTCTATCCCCTCGACTCCCCCGCTGCCCGGGGTGGAGAATACCGTGGGCGTGTGGAATGTGCTGGACGGCAGCGTATCCGCGCCGAAGGGCAAGGACGTCGTCATCATCGGCGGCGGCAACGTGGGCTGCGAGGCCGCCCTCTATCTGCTCGAGTTAGGCAACAAGCTGACCATCATAGAGATGATGCCCACCCTTTCCGCCGGTCAGGAAGCCACCCACCGCATGCGCGACCTCGCCATACTCAAGGAAAAGGGTACGAACATGCAGGTTTGCGCCGGCGTCACCTCCATTGAAAAGGACTGCGTGAACTACACGGATTCCGAGGGAGTCAGCCGGTGTGCTCACGCTGACCTCGCCATACTCGCCACAGGTCAGCGCCCTGCTGGAAGCACGCTTCAAAGCACGCTTGCCGAGAAGGGCATAAACGCGGTGTGCTGCGGCGACGCAATGGAACAGGGCAATATTCGCACGAACATTGCCGCAGGGTTCAGAGCAGGTTACTACGCATAAAGCCAAAAGTCTAATTTGCTGCAACACAAAGCCCCGTTCATCTGAGCGGGGCTTTAATGTAACAAAATATGGGCTTTCTAACCCGTATGCTAGGGGCGGTTCACTGCATATCCCTTCGTTATGGTCTTATAGTGCATGGCGTGTATGCCTATGTGACCTATACCGAGTAATATTACGGAAATTATCATTAGTGGAACTTTGCCGTATATTCCGAGCAGCAAGAACGCTATTACAGGAAGCGTCGCGAGCGGGCAGGGTATGCCGAGCATGCTGCCGTAGAATGTTTTTAGGTTTGACGCCCGAAAGTACCTCATCCACGCGGCTTCGTAGAGCAGCATGAGCGCAATCGCAAACATCAGCCAAATGCTCCAGGGGGTTATGCCGTTTATGTTGAAGTCCGAGAGCACCAGCGCGCAACAAGTCACGAGTGCTTGCCCAACGCGCTCGAACACGAGCAGCACTCTGTTTTCATTCTTTGCTAGCTGCGCATAGCCTTCCGGTTGATGCCTTGCCCATAGTATGTTGGGAATAAACAGCATGAGCAGGAATACGAGACCGACGTATGAAAAGCCGAAAGTGCCAAGCATGATGTCTTCTCCCTTTCGCATGTGGGCTTCGGGCGTCCTCTTTGCTATATAATCTCCATGAGCCTGCGGTTGGTCTTCAGCCAAGCCTTCCGCGCTTTGTAGTCCGGGAGTATCGCCGCGACGCTCGCCCAAAAAGCCCTACTGTGGTTTTTGTGCACGGTGTGGCAGAGTTCGTGAACCACCACGTAATCTATGATCGCCAGCGGGCACATGATCAGCCGCCAGGCAAAATTCAGGCTGTTCTTTGCGCCGCACGAACCCCAGCGCGTCTTCGCGCCGGACAGCCTTACGCAGGTGTAGCTCAGCCCCATTTTCCCCGCGAACAGCTCGACCCGCGCTTTGAGCAGGGCTTTGGCTTCGCTCTTGAGCCACGCGATAGCGTCGGCTTGGGAATACCCTTCGGGGACGAGTATGTTAGCTCCGAGGATGCGAACATCGGCGACCGCAGTCTTTTGAATTGCATACGTTTCGCCGAGGTATGGCAGCTTGCCGCCGCTTTCGAACACCACCGGGCTATACTTCGCGTTGAGCTTCGCCGCTTCGCGCTGCTTTTCCTCTATCCAGCGCGCATTTTTGGTGACGAAATCCGATATGTCGCTAACCTTTGCCCTGAGCGGCGCTCTTACTACGAGCTTTGCACCTGCGTCTACCACCAGCGCCATGCTTTTGCGGTCGGAACGGATTATTTCGTATATTATTTCTGCCACGCGACGCACCCTCCCAAATCGCCTTTAAGTTTTGCCCGACAGTTAAACGCTTGTTATCGAAAGCATTATCTTCATAATAATAGCATTTTGAAAGTCGCAATACACAGTATAATTTATTTGGTTTGTATTGGCGAACCTTTCTGTTATACTTAACGAGCATGACTTGTTAAATTGAAAACGCAAAAACGAATGACGCTTTGTAATAACGGAGGATTCGAATGGAGAAGAAGCTATGCATACACGTGCCCATCCCCTTTGCGACAAAAAAATGCAGCTGTGACCCAGAATACTATATTGTCGACGCAGACATGCAAGTCCGCAGTGATTACCTCGACGCGCTGAGCAGGGAAATGATGCTGACGGCGCCCGAGTGCGACGATTACACCGTCACAACCATTCTTTTTGATGGGGGTCCCGTCCAGTCCTTCCCGCCTGCCGCTCTGCCTGTGTTCGTGAACCGGATACTGAAGAACTACCGCTGCGCAAAAGACCCCGCAGTAATACTCACCGCCGACCCCTTCGAAATAGACCATGTGAAGGCTGCCAATTATTCCGCTTGCGGCGTAACTTTGGCGGACGTGCGCCTGTTTTCCTCAATAAGAGCCGAATGTGAGGCGGTAAATCGCCCCTTCCCCCATCGTACTTTTGCGCACGCCGCCCAAGCGCTTCGCTCGTTTAACCTCAAAGACTTCGGAGCGCAGGTGTTCTGCAACCTGCCAGGGCAAACCGCCGGCAGCCTCGGGGAAACCCTTTCGGAGTGCATAGGTGAAGGCGCGAAACACATTTCCCTTGATTATCTTGAGCCGTACAACAAGGCACAGTACCAGTACGCGGTCGATGTGCTGAAAAAAAACGGCTATGCTGAATACGCGCCGGGCAAATTCGGCGCTGGCGGATTCGCTTTTGATTGTTATCCTTTGGGTGAAACAGATGTGTTGGGGTTGGGGCTCAACGCAATGACGGTTATGGACGGTGTTCGGTCTGTTACTACGGGCGACCTCAAAACCTACCTCGCCCATTCGGGCGACGTTACCCAAACAGCGGTGGAAGTAGCGGCGGTCTTATAAATACTGTGCCCGGTCGATTGGCGAAATCTAATAGGCGCATTCCTGAAGCCGCTTTACGGTGCATTTTGCCGATTCGATGAATTTTCTAACAGTAACGTTCGAGTCAACTCGTCTAAAGATTTCGATGCTTATTTGTGGCAGACCCTCAAATAAGCATCGAAATCTTTAGACGAG
>CALNBC010000339.1 GCA_937874755.1 uncultured Clostridia bacterium | reverse complement strand
GCAAAACACCCGCGGGCATTGCCTCGCGGGTGTTCGCTTTCTTTGGGTTATTGTAATTCAAGCTCGGGGGTGGGTTCGGCGACACCCCTTTCGCCCTCGTAAAAGAACGGCTCGTCAGAGCTGAGAGTAAAAAATTACGGCTAACAGGCTTCCCGCACCGTTTACTCGATAAGCAAAATGGAGTATCGGTTCATATCCTCGCTGTAATCCTTAAGAACTCGAATGGGGAAGCCGAAGTTCCTCGCCGTTTGGTAAACGTCTATCCCCATAGCCTCAAGGCTTGGACGGGATTGCGCCTTGTTTACGCAGTCTTCGCGCTTGCCATCGGCGGTGCATTTAGCGCACAGCTTGCAGGTGGAACCGCCCAGTAGCAAAACCTTTCTGTAGTCGTTGAGGAATATCTCCCTTTCTAGGGCAAGCTGCTGCTTTGTGAGCGCCAGGGTCGCCGCCCGAGAGCTTTCCTTGTCTACATAGGGCATAGTGGTGTGAATTAGAATCCCCAGGCTGTACTCGCTAAAGAGCTCGCGGCACACTTCCAAAGAGGGAAGGGCGGTCGGGCAGGTGGCGTATGTCCCGTAGTTGGGGCAACCGAACATGCAGTGAAAGCGTACCCACTGCCCGGTGACGATGTCCTTCGAAGGGTCGATGAAGCAGTAGTCGGTAATGCCGTGCCTTTCAATTATGGGAATGAGTTCCTCGCGGTTTGCCATGTCCATTCCTCCTGTTAGTCAAACTATACTTTGACCTATTTATGGAATTGTAATATAGGAATGCAGAAGTGTCAAAATAGACGGATAAATTAGTTCTGGAGCAAACCTATCCGGTCGAGGGTGCCATCCGCGTTCTTGGCCAGAGGTTTGGCCACCAGCCAGGTCAGCCAAGCATATATAATTTCCCAATATTTTCTTAATCTGGAGAATGAGATGTTCGTTATAGAGAAATAATAACATCATAACAACATCAAAAACATGCAATCAAAAAAGCAATGATTCATAATAGTTTTTAATCGTAAACAAAATGCAAGCATTCCAAGTCGTAACAGAACAGGAGTTCCACAATATGGACACACGCAAATGCATATTTGTCAGGGAATTCCCCTTAAAACTGCAAAAATAATACTTGCATTCCCTTACTACAGCTAGTATAATCCTAATGTTGCGCGAAATACGCATTGTTAAATATGTGTGCTCGCGGCAAGCCAGTCAGGGTTGATGCGGGAGGTTGCCGGCGCCACCGGGTAATT
>CALNBC010000338.1 GCA_937874755.1 uncultured Clostridia bacterium | reverse complement strand
CTATACATACTGGACGAGCCTTCTATAGGGCTGCACCAGAAGGATAACTCCAAGCTGCTCGCCGCGCTTAAGCACCTTCGTGACCTAGGGAACACCCTAATAGTCGTAGAGCACGACGAGGAGACAATTCGCGAAGCCGACCACATTGTGGATATAGGTCCATATGCAGGCGCCCAAGGCGGTGAGCTGGTCGCCCAGGGGCAAGTTTCCGACCTTATCGCCAGCGAGCGCTCGATAACAGGCAAATACCTAAGCGGCGAGCTAAAAATCGAAGTGCCCAAGGAGCGACGACCGCTCACCGGACATACGCTCACTGTTCGCGGAGCGCGGGTAAACAATCTAAAGAACCTTACCGTTAGCTTCCCGCTGGGCGTTTTTGTGTGCATCACCGGAGTTTCCGGATCCGGCAAGAGCAGCTTGGTGAACGACATAGTCAAGAATGCGCTGCTTCGGGATTTAAACAGAGCAAAGACCCGCCCCGGTGAGCATGACGCAATAGAGGGCGAGGAGTTTTTGGACAAGGTGATAGATATAGACCAATCCCCAATTGGGCGCACCCCCCGCTCCAACCCCGCCACCTACACCGGCGTGTTCGACCTAATACGCCAAGTATTCGCCATGACGCCGGAAGCAAAAGCAAAGGGCTTTGGCTCGGGCAGGTTCAGCTTCAACGTCAAGGGCGGGCGGTGCGAGACCTGCAGGGGCGACGGTATCAAAAAGATAGAGATGCACTTTTTGCCGGACGTTTACGTCCCTTGCGAAACGTGCGGAGGCAAGCGCTACAACCGCGAGACGCTAGAGGTGCATTACAAAGGCAAGTCCATTTCGGACGTTCTGGATATGCCCGTCGATGAAGCTCTGGAATTCTTCGCGCCTCTGCCCAAGATAGCGCGCAAGATAAACACGCTGAAGGAGGTGGGGCTCGGGTACATCCGCCTGGGTCAGCCTTCCACCACTCTTTCCGGTGGCGAAGCCCAAAGGGTCAAGCTGGCGACGGAGCTCTCCCGCCGCCCAACAGGCAAAACCCTCTATATACTCGACGAGCCCACCACCGGGCTGCACATGTATGACGTTTCCCGCCTGGTGGACATAATCCAGCGGCTGACAGACAGCGGGAATACCATGCTCGTCATCGAGCACAATATGGACGTCATAAAGACTGCGGATTACATAATAGATCTTGGTCCCGAGGGCGGCGACCGCGGCGGCGAGATAATCGCCCAGGGCACGCCCGAGGAAGTCGCCATGGTCGAAGGAAGCTATACCGGGCAGTACCTCAAGCGCGCCCTCCGAATGGAGTAACGCCAATAACCAAATCAATAGAAAAACCCCGCCCACGTGTCAAAATGACAACGGGCGGGGTTTTGCATTGGCTTGGCGCTGTTATGCTCATATTTCTTTACGGACATTGCTCAAGGGAACTCCTGCTTTGACCGCCGCGTTCCTTACGTCCTCGTACTCCGGCTTTTGCTTGGAAACGCCGAAGCCTTTCGCAGATTTGACGCGTACTTCGCCGTAGCGCGTCGTTTTGCTCTCCCACTCCCTATCTAATGCGTACCTCTCACACAGCTTACATCGTACGCCGAAGGAACTCGTGTGCAACAGCATGAGCACTGCGAATTTATCCCGCTCGCCCTCATGGCAAAGGCAGGTCAGCATAACCCCCGGGCGACCCTTTTTCATCTGAACCGGCTGGGTGAACGCGTCTAGCGCGCCCTCTTCCAATAGCTTTTCTGCTGCGAAGGCGATGTCCTCGCCCGTCATGTCGTCGAGGTTGCAGGAAAGCTCGAATATTCGCTCGTTTGCACCCGAATCTTCGATGCTTTCCCCTAAGAAGGCGCGCAGGCAGTTGACGGCTCCAAAGTCCTTCTTGCCCATGCCGACGCCTATTTTTTCCACCGTCATCTGCGGCATATCGCCGTATTCCGACGCGAAATGCTTTAAAAGCGCCGCACCTGTGGGAGTGCACATCTCACCCTTGATCTCTCCGGCATAAACGGGCATCTCTTGGATTAAATACGCGGTGGCAGGGGCGGGAACGGGCAACACGCCGTGGGCGCAACGCACAAAGCCGCTGCCAATGCGTACGGGCGAAACAACTACTTTTTCCGGCGCGAGCTTTTCCATCAGCAGGCATACCCCGACGATGTCCGCCACTGCGTCCATGTTGCCCACCTCGTGAAAATGCACCTCGTCCACCGGCTTGCCGTGAGCCTTCGCCTCAGCGTCTGCAAGTAGTGCATAAACCTGCGCCGCATTCCGCTTTACGCCTTCGGGTACGTTCAAGTTGTTGATAATGGCGAGAGTATCCCCCCGGGTTGCGTGGTGGTGGCTGCCTTTGTGCGTGTGGTCGTGCTCATGAGCGTGTTCGCCATCGTGTTCATGATTGTGATGGTGGCAGTGGTCGCCTTCGTGCCCCTCGTCGTGCTTGTGATGGTGACCGCAAGCGCAGCTATGTGCATGGTCGTGATGGTTCTCGCCTTCATCGCATTCCTCATGGTCACTGCCATGGTCGTGATGGTGCTC
>CALNBC010000337.1 GCA_937874755.1 uncultured Clostridia bacterium | reverse complement strand
GCCACCGTCACCGCTACGAGGTCAACTCAGACTACGCGAGCGACTTCGAAAAGGCCGGCATGGCGATTTCTGGCACTTCGCCGGACGGCAGGCTGGTCGAGGCAATCGAGCTGGAAGGACACCCGTTTTTTGCCGCGGTGCAGTTCCACCCCGAGTTCAAGAGCAGACCCAACCGCGCCCACCCGCTGTTTCGGGAATTCATAAGAGCTGCCAAATCCGACCAATAGTATTAGAGATTTTTATTGGAGGTCAGTATGCATATAAACGAAAATTACCGCAACTTGAAAGAGAGCTACCTGTTTTCGAACATAGCCAAGAAGGTCAGCGAATACTCTGCCGCCCACCCGCAGGCTAAGCTAATAAGGATGGGTATAGGCGACGTGACGCTGCCCCTCCCCAAAGCTACGGTGGACGCGATGGTCGAAGCCGCCAGGGAAATGGGCAAAAGGGAGACTTTCAGAGGCTACGGCCCCGAGCAGGGCTACGGCTTTTTGAAGGAGAGCATCGCCGCCTATTATGCGCGGCGCGGCGTAATGCTCGACGAGCACGAGATTTTCGTCAGCGACGGGGCTAAGTCTGACCTCGGCAACATACTCGACCTGTTCACCGAGGAAAATGTCGCCCTGATTCCCGACCCCGTCTACCCCGCCTATGTGGACACCAACATAATGGCGGGTAGGCGCGTTTTATACATGGAGGCGAACGAAGGCAACGGCTTTTTGCCACTGCCCGACTATGCGGTGGACGCGGACATAATCTACCTTTGCTCGCCGAACAACCCCACCGGAGCTGTATACGGCAAAGCGGCTCTTAGCGCATGGGTGGAGTACGCCCATGCGAAGAGCGCTGTCATATTCTTCGACGCGGCGTACGAGGCGTTCATCGCCGACCCCTCGCTCCCGCGATCCATCTACGAGATTCCGGGCGCGAAAAGCTGCGCGGTGGAATTTTGCTCATTCTCAAAAATTGCCGGGTTTACAGGAACGCGCTGCGGATATACAGTAGTACCAAAGGGTATTATGAACGGCGAGCTGAACAGGATGTGGCTGCACAGGCAGACGACAAAGTTCAATGGCGTGCCGTACATCGTCCAGCGCGGCGCGGCGGCGGCGCTCACCGAGGAAGGATTCGGCCAGTGCATGGCGAACATTTCTTATTACAAAGAGAATGCACGCATCATGGCAGAAGCCCTCGAGAGTCTTTCCATCTGGTTCACAGGCGGCAAAAACTCGCCCTATATCTGGCTGCGCTGCCCCAACGGCTCAAAGTCCTGGGACTTCTTCGACACGCTGCTCAAAGAGGCGAACGTAGTCGGCACACCGGGCGCGGGCTTTGGCAACAACGGCGAAGGGTATTTCAGGCTGACGGCATTCGGCAACCGCGAAGCCACCGTCGAGGCCATGGAGCGCATCAAAGAGCTGCTGGGCTAGCAATCCCAATTAACAAATAAAAATAGCGCAGTTGCCGGTCGGATGAATCTGACTGGCTATCTGTGTTTGAAAAGAGAAGGAAGAAAAATGGTAAAAGGGCGCGAACAAAAGGGCATGCTGGTCTGGGTGCTCGTATTGAGCATACTTTTGGCTGCGTCCCTTTTTGCATACTTTTTGTTGACCGAAGGAGCGCGGCAAAAGGAGCAGGGCATATTCATATCCGAGGCTGTGTCCAGCAATGCGCGCAGTCTTGTCGACGAAGAATACGGCACCCCGGACTGGATAGAGCTAATCAACCTCTCGGACGAAGCGATAAGCCTCAAGGGGTACACCATCGCCCGCATAGGCGACACGGGGCAGGCGTTTGACCTCCCCGAAGTTATTCTCAAGGCGGGGGATACCCTCGTGATTTACGCCTGTGAGCAGCTTGCGAGCGAGGGTGGGCAGATTTGCACCGGCTTTAAGCTCCCTCGTAGCGGCACCACCCTCGAGCTCGCCGCGCCTTCGGGCAAC
>CALNBC010000336.1 GCA_937874755.1 uncultured Clostridia bacterium | reverse complement strand
GTACCTGCCGAAGCTCTTTGCGAGATAGCGCGTCATGCTGTCTGCCGCGCCCTTGGTCGCATTGTACTTCACATCGCCGCCGCCGCCCGAAAAAGTGCCGCTGGTGGTGATGTTGACTATCTTGCCGTAATTGCGCTTCTTCATGTCTTGCGCCGCGGCCGTGTTGAGGTTGTACTGTGAGAGCAGGTTTACGCCGATTACCTTCTCCCAGCTGCCCTTCTGGATGCCGGCGTTGTTTACGACTATATCCACGCTTCCGAAGGTGTCTATCGCCGTTTGGATTATCGCCGCGCATTCCTCCTCGATGGAAATATCCTTGCAAAGGTGCAGCGGTTCCCGGCCGAAGGCGGCCAGCTCGTCAAGGGATACTGCAATCTCCTCGGTGCTCAATATGTCAACAATTACGAGCTGCGCGCCCTGTTCGGCGAGCCTTTTTGCGATTGCGAACCCGAGTCCGCGACCGCCTCCGGTTACCACAGCCACTTTTCCGTTAATTCCAAGCTCCATTCCCAACGTCATATCCAGCCTCCGCAAGCAATTTATTCGGTACATTAAACGATAATATGTTTCTTTGCGCTGTGTAAATCATCATTTTGGCGATATACCCATCGCTAAACAACTGATTTACACCGCGTTGCTTTGGGCAATACAATTATAATACACAAATCGCATCTAGCGTTCGCAGCCAAGAACCGAATCCCCAAAAAATCTAATAACGAACAAGGAGAGTTGTATGAAGAAGTATGTCATCGGCATAGACGCCGGAACCACAGGCACAAAAGCGATAGTGATGGACCTTAAGGGCAAGGCTTTAGGCTCAAGCTACCGCGACTATCCGCTGCTGCATCCGCATCCCAACTGGGTGGAGCTGGACGCCGACAATCTTCTCGAGCAGGTCGTCACTGTGGTGGGCGAAGCCGTGAAGAAATCCGGTGTGGACGCCAACGAAATCGCAGCGCTCAGCTTCTCGGTGCAGCGCGCCACCATCACTCTCGTAGACGGAAACGGCGACGCGCTGGAGAACACTTTTTATGTGTGGCTGGACTCCCGTTCGGACTCGATAATGGACGAGATGAACGAAAAGATACCCCACGATTATCGCGCCCTTATAACAGGTATGCCCTCGGTTGCGAACTTTGGTATCGCCAAGCTCTACTGGCTCCACAAGAATCGCCCCGAGCTCATCGAAAAGGCGAAGTATATGTCCACCGTCGACGGTTACTTGATGAAGAAGTTCGGCGCAAAGGAATTCTGCAACGAGGTCACCTCCCTGCAATGCTCGGGATTCGTGGACAACCGCACACTCGAGGTGTGCTACGAAGTGACCGACAAGCTCGGCTTCGAGCGCCGCCTCTTCCCGAAACTGGTCAAGCCCGGCGAGGTAGTGGGCACCATAGACCCCGAAATCGCAAGCAGAACCGGTCTTGCGGCTGACACTCTGGTGGTTGCGGGTTCGGGCGACCAGCAGGCGGGCGCATTGGGCTCCGGCGTCATTTCGGACGGAGCTGTGGAAATCACCATAGGCACGGGCGGCTTCGTCATAGTCGGTCTTGCAAAGCCCAACTTCGGCAAGCTCCAGGGCCTGATGGTTCCCTGCACGCCAAACCTCGGCGTGTTTGAAGTAGAAGGCAACCAGAACAGCGGCGCGACCTGCTACCGCTGGGCGAAGGACATGTTCTTCTCTGCCGAAGCAGAGCAGGCACTCAATGAAGGCGTCGACCCCTACGACAAGATGAACGAACTGGTCGATTCAAGCAGGCCGGGCAGCAACGGCGTCATATTCAGCGCGGCACTTTTCGGAACGGGTTACCCCACCTGGAACAGCTCCGCCAGCGCTTCCTTCGTGGGGCTCAAGTCCACCCACACCCGGGGCGACATGCTGCGCGCCGTAATGGAGGGCGTCACCCTCGAAACCCGCTTCATGCTCGAATCCATAAAGGACACAGGAGTTGAGATTCAGGACATCATCACCGTTACCGGCGGCGCAATGCGCTCCGCGACCTGGCGGCAGATAGTCGCCGACATCATGGGTACGCCCATCCGCACCCTCGAGGTTTCGGATGCTTCCGTCATAGGCGTGGGCGGTCTTGCCGCCATAGGCGCGGGGCTTTACAAGAACGTTGCAGAGGTTGCCGAAAACATGGTACACTATGGCGACGATGTAATTTACCCCATACCCGAAAACGTAGCCGTATATGACAAGGTGTTTGCGGCGTATAAGAAGGTCTATTACACACAAAGCGACAACAAAGTATTTGATATGCTCAACAATATTTACGCATAAACGCACCAACACTCATCCTAAGGCACAAATAAGGAGAAAATAATGGTAAACTTGGCAAAGATGGACAAATGGGCAGTAGGCAAATGCTTCGACTATTCCGTACTCGGCAAAGACACCACCGAGGCAGACATCCGCGAGGGTTGCAGAACCGCCGTAAAATACAACTGCGCGGCTTTCTACGCGTCCAGCTATTTCTGGATGCCCGTCATACTTGAAGAGCTCAAGGGCTCCGACGTGCTCCCCGCCACCGGCGTCAACTTTCCCTTTGGCAACGCCCCGAACGAGCTCAAGCTCTTCGAGTGCGAGAAAATCGTCAAAGCCGGCGGCAAATCAATAGACACCACCATGAACATAGGCGCGCTGAAAAGCGGAATGTACGACGTTGTACTCCAGGAAACCAAGGACTTTGTAAAGGCCTGCCAGGGCAACCTGTCCAAGGTAATACTCGACGTAGCTTTCCTGACAGACGAAGAAATCGCCACCGGCTGCAAGATAATCGCCGAAGCGGGCGCGGACTATGCCAAGACCGCCACCGGCCAGTTCGAAGGTCCCTCCATGGAGCAGTTCCTCATCATGAAAAAAACCCTAAAGGGCACAAACATTGGCCTAAAGGTCGCCGGCGTCAAGTTCCCCCGCCCTCAGAATGCCTATTGCTTCATCATGGCGGGCGCAGACCTCATAGGCACCCGCGCCGCCCCCGCGATGATAGACGCTCTCGACCAGATGCGCGAGATAGGCATAGTGCCCGCGTACCAGCCGTAATCCCGGCAATTCCGCACACCCAATACCCTGTGGTCATTCTCTCTGGCAGCCACAAGGGCAACCGGCACATAAAGAAAGACTGCGCTAAAGGGCTTAACCCTCGGTGCAGTCTTTGTTTTCTTGCCTTCGCAAGGGCAACCGGCACATAAGGAAAGACTGCGCTAAAGGGTTTAACCTTCGGTGCAGTCTTTGTTTTCTTGCCTTCGCTTGGGAGACAGACGGTTAAAATTTACTGTTTTCGTAAATCCTAAGCGACCTTCCTGCCGCGCATCTTTTTTGTTGGCGTTTTTCCCTATTAGAGGGGACGAACGTTGACAGCCCTGGTCTTACGGCTGTTCTTGGGGTCGGGCTCGACGTCAAACGTGACCTTCTGTCCGTCGTTGAGAGACTTGTAACCGTCGGTCACAATAGAAGAAAAGTGAACGAAAACGTCGTCTCCGCCCTCGTCGTTGCTGATAAAGCCGAAGCCTTTTCCTGCGTCAAACCACTTTACAGTACCGCTATACATATGGTACCTCCTTAAAATATCTTTGTACCCAACCGAAAAACAAAACTCGCTTGTTCGTAAATCATACTAACTGCCATGATCTACGAACAAGCGAGAAAAAGCATTTATTTTGAATACGAAACTAGTATACCCTTGATTCGAAGTTATGTCAACTCTATTTGCCTTATTCCAAAAAAGTTCTGTTTGGTAAGCTTGCCGGTATTTGCATGCGCTGTTTTAATTTTTTATATTAAGAAGAACCAAAATACCCCCTTTGGGCAGCGATGCCAAAAGGGGGTATTTGCGCCAGATGCTGCTTTTTGCCGCTGCCGCTTTAGTGTTTTTGCAGCTTTGCGCCGCCCGTCAAAGCGTCGAAGCCGCCGTTGGACGCCAGCGACACTATGACCGCGTTGATTATGCTCAGCCCCGCAGAAGCCCAGTTTAGCGAGCCGTTTACCGCATTCGTCGCCAGCAGCACTATGAGCGCTATTACGTAGGATATGATACGGGTGGGGATTTTGGCTAGAAAGCCTATCCCTTTGACAAGTTGCGTTACCAGCGTCGTCGCCAGCACCGCGCCGGCGTAGGTCCCTAAAATTTCCCAGGTGAATAGCTCGTTCATCCGTCTAACCCTCCCTTATATTGTCGAGTGCTCAAAGCCCTTTTTTCGCGCAGCTGCGCGGCAGAATTGAGCGCAGGCTCCACCCTATAACATTACGAGCGCACCCCGCCAAAAAATACCATTCACGCGCAATCGCAGCAGATTGAAGGCATAATAACCCTCCAGCCCCCCGCCGGACGATGGCAACTCCCGATATTGTGCACCGCACAGCGTCTAGCCCCCGGGTTGCACCTCCTCGAGCTGCGGCAGCGCAACTTTCTCACCGCCCCGAAAGAAGTCCGTGCCGTCGAAGGCATCGCCTATCGCCACGGGCAGTTCACCCGTCACGACCGCGCCCTCGTAACCGTCGGCTATGACTATGATGTTTTGCACTATGCCGTTTTCTATGATTGCTGCTCTCATTTGCCCTCCTTATGGCAATACCGCCGCGCTGTAATCGCCCCAGGCTATCATAGCGAAACCGTCGCCGCCGTAACCGCCCAGCCCTACCGTGTTGTAGGTGTCGATATACGCGAAGCCCCCCGCGCCTCCTCCGCCGAAACCGCCGCCCCCGCTCGATGATTTTGCGGCAGGTGCGGAGTTTGCCGCGCCCGCGCAATCGTCAAAGCCAGAAACGCCGCCTATGCCGCCCGCGCCCGTGTAACCGTAACTGTATTCGCTCGACCAGCCCCTTCCGCCGCCGCCGCCCCCCGCGTGAACGCGTCCAAGAAGGTCGGTCGTTGGAGCGCCTTGGCTTGCCCCTGTTTTTGACGGGTCCAGAGTACCGGAATTGTTGGGCGCGCCGCCGTTTGAGCCGCCTATAC
>CALNBC010000335.1 GCA_937874755.1 uncultured Clostridia bacterium | reverse complement strand
ATATGAGTTTAGAAACTTCCGACCCAGTCACCTTTCGCGTTGCCTCATGCCACCCGAAAGGTGACTGGGTCGGAAGTTTCTAAACTCATATAGCTCATACTTCTTCAAGAGCTCGATGGCATGATCCTTTCCTTCTTTGGTTTTTCCTCGTACATCAAGCCCAAGTAATACGTTTTGCAATATGGTGCGCCATTCAAAAAGGTGATCGCGTTGAAGCATGTATCCAACATCGGTACTCACCCCATCGATAGGCATGCCGCGCAGAAATATCTGTCCCTCTTCAGGTGGCAAAAGACCAGCTACCATGGATAATAGCGTGGACTTCCCGCAACCGGAAGGTCCTACAATCGCGACAAATTCACCTTCATTAACCGTAAAGTCAAGGTTTTTGATGGCGAGTGTTTCTGCCTGGGGTGTATGATAAGCGAGCGATACGTTCGCAAGTTTCAAAACTGGTTCCATTATCTATCCTCCGTATTTAATGGCAAAGGTATGGTCTAAGCCCGACCGCACAGTACAATGTATTCTAGTGAACTTAAAACGACACGAGCATCTTGTCATCGACGGAGCTTGGTGCTATTGTATATGTGGTTAAAATATATAGTGATGATTTAAATAGATTGCGAGTTATTGATAATTTGATTGTGCTTGTCGGATTATAACCTTAGGTTTTATGAATTAGGATATAATGTTATTGAGCTTTATAGCGTCTTTATTTTAGCTTGCGATAAATTGCGAAAATCAGAATCAATGTACCTGTATCTATATACACCCCTAACAATGAGGTCTAACAATGCGCGTATTGGACAGAATCAAGTCAAAAAAAGCGCCAATAATTGACGCGATAATTATTATCCTGGGCTCCGGACTTACTGCTCTGGGGATTTCCTGTTTTACAGTTCCCAACAACATAGCTCCCGGTGGTGTATCCGGACTTGCAACAGCGCTTGCGCACGTTATACCAGTATCCGTAGGCGTTTTGTCGCTATTAATTAATATTCCGATTTTTGCTTTAGCTTACAAAGCGCTTGGACCTCGTCCGCTCATCAAAACGGGGATAGCTACGTTTTTTCTGTCATTTTTTATAGATTTATTCACACTTCTGCCCATGCAGTATACGGGCAATACTGTGATTGCTGCTGTGTTTGGTGGTGGTCTTATGGGAGTCGGGATAGGCCTTTTATTCACTAGGAATATGAGCACTGGCGGCGTTGATCTCTTGAGCCTCATACTCAAAAGAAAACGGCCAGATATATCAATGGGTTCGATGATGATGCTGCTTGACTGCATAATTGTGGCTATTGCAGTCCTAGTGTTTGGTGAAATCGAGGTTGCATTGTATTCCATTGTCACTATCTTCTGCTCATCCAAGGTTGTTGACGCAATCATACAAGGTGTAGAATTCGCAAAGGTCGTCTATATAATTACAGAGAATGGTGAGGATGTCGTCCGGAAACTCACTTTGGATTTAGGTATGGGCGTCACGCAAGTTTTCGCCCGGGGCGGATACACCGGTCGGGATAAAATGATGATTATGACTGTTGCAAGAAGGACGGAATTGGCAGATATTCATAAAATTGTACATGAATGCGATGCTTCCGCTTTTGTGATATACATTGACGCGACCGAGGTTCGCGGAGAGGGCTTCAAATCGCTGATGGAGTAATCCGATAATTGTAATACTAAAAAACGCATTGTCGTAATTTGGCATGCGTTTTTTGCTTCACTCTATTTGCTCGAAAAATCCTCAAGGCTCCATTTCTCGAGCAGACTCGATAGTGTACCGTCAGCTCTTATATCGCGTATCATCTCGTTTGCTATTTCGAGTAATGCGTCGCTACTGGGCGGAAGCGCTATAGAGTAAGATATAGTACCTATTGCTTGAGGGAGGATGCGGTGCGTATTCGCAGAATAATAGCTATACAACAGCGAGTATTCCATGCAAACGCCGGACAACTTGCCGTTTGTTAGGTCGGATATCATATCTGAGGAGCTTGAGTATTCTACTATCGTGCATTTTGGGTTCTGTTCGTTTGCGAAGGATTGTAAGGCATTTCGGGCAGAATAGCGCATGTTCGTGCCATCCCTGTTTATACATCCAATGGTGAGACCGGCAATGTCAGATGGAGAACTATATGAAGAAGAGCTTAGCACCATAATAGCCACTGCATCAGTGTAGTATGGGTCAGAGTATAACAAGGAAGTGGACATTCCTGTTTGTGCAAGCGCAATACAACCGTCAAGCTGAGATGTTCTCAATTTTGCAGGCATTGTATTAAAGTTAACTGCTGTGAATTCTACTTCCGGAGTCCCGAAAATCTGCTTGGAAAGCAAAGTTCCGAGGTCTACCTCAAGCCCTAAACGGTTCCCGTCAGAATCCACATAACCGAATGAGGGCACATCTTCCCGTACACCGATTCTAAGCGCGCCACGATCCCTAATAATGGCGATTTCAGCAGATTTGTAAGGGTCAGGACCCGGTCTGAGGATTATAATTAGCGCCAAAGCAATTACTAAAACACCAACGGCTCCTAATACAATCCATTCTTGTTTTTTGAGTGTATGAAATGCCGCGCGGATCTTTGCACCCAAGGGTTTCCAATTCATCTTTTTCTCCGCTTATTTCCCAAGACAAAACTTTTTGAATATTCGATCGACTATTGCCTCGTCCACTGTAAGTCCACTAATTTCGCCCAACGAGTACCACGCACTACGAAGGTCTATCGTCGCGCAATCCAAATCCCGCTTATCAAGGGCTGCTATTGCACTTTTTACAGAGCCTAACGCAGATAGTATCGCGTCTAAGTGGCGGCGGTTAGTGACTAGTGCATCAGGCTTCTCTGCAGGTGAATATGACTCAAAAAAAGAATAAACTGCCGTCTTAAGGGCATTCAGTCCATCTTGGTTAAAGGCCGAAGCGGGAACGGCATCAAGCCCTGTACGCTCGAAAACTTCTTCAATGGATAGAACTTGGGGAAGATCCCCTTTAGTTACGACAGCAAGAGCTGGAAGACCGCATGCCTCTTTTGCTATCTTTTCGTCTTCGGCTGTCAATGGAAGAGCGCCGTCAAATAATATCAAGGCAAGGTCGGCTTCCTTCATAGCGCAAAGCGCTCGTTCTATTCCGATTTTTTCGGCTTCGTCCCCTGAACTCCTGATTCCAGCAGTATCAATCAACCTTATGGGTAGTCCGTTCCAATCGACCCGTTCCTCTATAATGTCCCTTGTAGTCCCGGGAACAGAAGTGACTATTGCCCGGTTTTCACCCAATAAGGCATTAAGCAGGGTGGATTTACCTACATTTGGTCTGCCGCAAAGTGCAACCTTCATCCCATCTCTTAAGATGCGTCCTTGTATTCCACCGTCCACCAAATTTTGGAGACGAGTTTGTATTTCGTTCAAAGCAGGAATCAGCTCGTCGGCGATTTCGCATTCCCAGTCTTCCTCGGGGTAATCAATACCCGCTTCAGCCCTGGCAATAGCGTCAGTCAAACTGTCCTGAAGTTGCGCGACAGGAGCGACAAGACTACCTCGCAACTGTTCAAGGGCGGCTTTTGCTTGAGATTCAGCTGTGGAGCTTACAAGATCCATCACCGCTTCAGCTTGGGATAATTCCATCTTTCCGTTTTCAAATGCGCGGCGAGTAAACTCGCCAGGTTCTGCCAATCTAAGTCCAAGACCGGATAGGATCTCCATAACTTTTCGCGCTACTGCGGGAGAACCGTGTATGTGAAGCTCTGCGCTATCCTCGCCGGTATAGCTTCTGGGCGCGCGCATTATAACAGCCATCGCATCGTCTATCAGATTATCGCCATCTTTGATGAGACCATGGTAAAGCTTGTGGCTCTCATAACCTGTTTTTTTAGAAAATAGGGAACAAACTGCGTTTTCGGATTTAGATCCGCTGATTCGCACTATTGCCACGCCGTTTCCCAAGGGAGTGGCAAGGGCATATATTGTATCGTTCATACCTTCCTTTCAGAGTGTGCTTATTATTGATATTATCCAGAAGTTAAGATTTTAAGTATGGTGAAAGTATTGCTAAATCATCCGGTTCAGATAGTATTATCTCGACGGATTCAATCTTGCCATCGGTAAACATCTGGGTAAGTGCAATGTATTGACAAAGCTTGCTTTTGAGGTTAAGCCTGTCTCCCTCATCGGTGACGAGTTCAACAGACCCTTTGGTTTTGTTTAAGGCTTCGAAAAAGCGCCCGGGATTAGCGATATTGGTTATTTTCATGAGTTACCTCCGGTTATCTTGATTTATAGAATACCTCGAATCGTGCAACATGTAAAGCGATTATGAAAACCGAGAATCGGAAAGTCTCCCAATATCTTGCAAACAACCACAAGATGAAGTATTATAACAACGTATATGCTCGAATTATATAGAGCGTATAGGAGGTTTGACTTGATACCGGATATAAACCAAAAACCCAGGCTACTCCAGAACTCGGAGCATATCGGCCGCTATGCAGATGTAGCAGGCCGCCACATCCATTACCTCGAGAAGGGAACCGGCGAGCCTTTGATTCTAATTCACTCGATGGGGCAATCCCTTTTTACCTGGCACAGAGTGATAGACTCATTATCCGCCCAGTACCGGGTGTTTGCTGTCGACTTACCTGGTCATGGCTATTCTGACAAACCCGTCGATGAAGCTGCTTACTCAATAGGCGCAGTAGCCGACGTACTCGTCGCCTTTATGGATGAAATGAGTTTAGAAAAAATCGATGTGGTCGCTTTTTCCATGGGAAGCATGATTGCGCTTAACATGGCAGCGCGTTTTAGCGATCGCATAGGCAAATTGGTTCTCATTTGTCCCGGCGGGCTTACCGCTACAATGCCCCGTCAGATTCGCTTTCTTGAAAACCCTTTAACTGGTTGGCTGTCTGCAGCATCGATTTCCCCGAAGTCTATCGCTTCTTTCTTGCCCTCCCCCAATTCCATCTCT
>CALNBC010000334.1 GCA_937874755.1 uncultured Clostridia bacterium | reverse complement strand
ATTACAGTATAACAAAAAAGCCGCCTGTAGGCGACTTTTTTGACAGGCTGAAAGCCCCGCTACTGCGGGGCTTTTTGTCCGGTTATATAGCTTCCGGAAGCTTTGCGACAAGCACGAACACCGTATCAGTGATAAAGATTCGGTGTTCGGATTGACGTCCTGTGGTGGAGGCGAGGAGAATTGAACTCCTGTCCGAAAACCCTCCGGAAAGACTTTCTCCGAGCGCAGCCGCCGATTTGAGATTCCCCCCAGGTTACGCCCAGCGGCGGGCTTAACCCTTCGGTAGCTTCATATTACAAGTTCTGCCTCAAAGCTTTGGCAGGCTCGTACCCCACGGTATGACGCCTGTTACCGGGTCGTGGGACCCCCGGGCAGGCGGCTGCGTTAAGCAGCGATAGCTAAATTGTCGTTAGCGTTTGTGTTTATGTTCCCGATTTTAACGCAGATCGGGTCTGCGGCTCGCTTATCTGTCCTTTTTGATTCCCGTCGAAACCAGTACGCCCCCATGTAAAATTTGTTGTGGGGAAGGGTGATGAGTAGTCAGCCTTTATTCCCCTTCGCCGCGCTGGGCGCGCTCGGCGCTACGCTTTGCGTCGCGCTCGGCGATAGTGTGGCGCTTGTCGTAAAGTTTCTTGCCCTTGGCAATAGCCAGCTCAACCTTGACTCGCCCATCTTTAAAATACAACGAAAGGGGGACAAGCGCAAGCCCATCCTGCATGGTTGCCGCTGTCAGTTTCCGGATTTCGGACTTGTGCAGTAGCAATCTGCGGTCGCGGAAAGGGTCTCGGTTGAATATGTTACCTTGTTCGTATGGGCTTATGTGTATGCCTACGACGAAAATCTCGCCGTTTCTAACTTTTGCGTACGAATCCTTGAGGTTGACCTTTCCGCCCCGAATGGATTTGACCTCTGTGCCCACAAGCTCGATGCCGCATTCGTATGTGTCTTCGATAAAATAATCATGCCTCGCCTTGCGGTTTTGTGCAATGGGTTTAATTCCTTTTCCCTTTGGCATCGAGCCCCCCTCCTTTACGAGTTTATAGTATAACATAAATTAGCGAAAATAACTACTTTCTTCTGGATGCCTCCCGAGGTCTTCTCGGATGCCTGCCCTTTGGCGGGGAAGAAGGTATCAGCGCGAAATCGACTTTGCGCGTGGCGGGATATGCCCCCATAACTTCTATGGTGACCGTGTCGCCCAAGCGATAAATAGAACCGCGGTGCTTGCCGACGTAGCGGTAGTTCTTTTCCTCGAACACATAGTAATCATCCGCCATTTCGGATACTCGAACAAGCCCTTCGCAGGTGTTCTTGAGCGCTACGAATATCCCGAAAGAGGTCACTCCGGAGATAACGCCTTCAAACCGCTCGCCGACGTGTTCCACCATGTATTCGCATTTTTTAAGGTCGTCTGCCTCGCGTTCCGCCTCCATTGCAGCGCGTTCCCGTTCGCTGGACTGCTCCGCGAATTCGGGCATGCGGGCGTTGAGCGTTTCTAGACGCTTTTTCGTAAGCCTGCCGCGGAGTTGATCCTTGACCACGCGGTGCACCACAAGGTCGGGATAACGCCTAATAGGTGAGGTGAAGTGGCAGTAATACTCTGCCGCCAAGCCAAAGTGACCGAGGTTTTCGGGCGAATAGCGCGCTTTTTTAAGCGAACGCAGGGCGACGCTGTTGACTACGGATTCCTCCGGCTTGCCTACGACCTTATTAAGGGCAGCTTGTAAAGACTTGGGATGAAGCCCGTTCTTTGGGCTGCGCAGCGTGATGCCGAAGCCCGCGAGGAATGCAGCGAGCTCGGTGACGCGATCGGAATCCGGCGTTTCGTGCACTCTGTAAAGGAGCGGACGGTCGAGGTGCGCCATGTGTTCGGCAACGGTTTCGTTGCACACCAACATGAATTCTTCAATTATAGTGTTGGCGATTCCCCTTTCATAAAGGGAAATGTCGACGGTGCGACCGCTTTCGTCCAGCGTTATCTTTGATTCGGGTAGGTCGAATTCCAGGCTGCCCCGCCTGAGCCTTCGTTCATGCAGAATCTCAAACAGCTCTGCCATATATGTGAGTAACGGCACAATCGGTTTGTACTCCCTGTTGAGGGCGGAATCGCCTTCCAGCAAGGCGGTGACGTCCTCGTACACCAACCTGTAAGTTGAACGTATGACCGTTTCGGAAAGCCTGTGCGAAACCACGTTGCCCTTTTTGTCGATTTCCATGATGCAGGAAAGGGTTAGCCTGTCCTCGTTAGGGTTGAGGGAGCATATACCGTTGCTTAGCTCCTCGGGGAGCATGGGAACGACCCTGTCCACAAAGTAAACGCTGGTGCCCCTCTTTAGGGCTTCTTTGTCTATCGCGCCACCTTCCTTGACGTAGTGAGCGACGTCCGCGATGTGTACCCCCAGCAGGTAATTCCCGCTTTGCAGCTTTTCAAGTGAAATGGCGTCGTCGAAGTCCCTGGCATCAATGCCGTCTATGGTGACTATGGTGCTGGCGCGAAGATCCTCGCGGCGCGTTATGTCGTCTTCCGAAATCTCGGTGGGCATCGCCTTTGCGGCATTCTTGACCGCCCTCGGGAATTGCTCGGGGATGTCGTGGGCGCGGATGATGGAAAGTACGTCCGTCCCGGCTTCGTCCGGCCAGCCCAGAACCTCGATCACTTTGGCGGTAATGGGGCTGTCATCGTAATTCATCTCGCAGACGACCTTCTGACCGTCCTTTGCACCGCCCCTGCGAAGGTTGACGGCGGCGTAGGACCCCGCTGCCTTCGGATCGTCGGGTATAAACTGGGGCGAGCCGGATTCGAGCACAAACTTCCCGACGAGGGTCTTGTGGGCACGTTCTACGATTGCGACTATTTCGCCGTCCCTAGAAGGCCCGCCGGAACCGATCAGTTTGAGTACGGTGGTGTCGCCGTCCATCGTGCTGTTCAGATCCCGCTGGGCGACAAATATATCGGAAGTTCCATCTTCACCCGATGGGGTAAGGAAGCCGAACCCTTTAGAGGTGATGTGCATTGTCCCTGTTATATAACCGAGATGGGAGGGGAGGGCGATGCGTTGTTTTCTGGTTGTAAACACCTGCCCAGATGCTTCCAGAGAGTCAAGCGCCGCAAAAAAATCCATCGCTGGAACGGAAAGCTCGTCCAGCAAGGTCTCGGGCGCAAGGGGAATGCCCGATTCCTTAAGGCAATCGAGTATGCCCTGCCGAATGCTCCCATCGTCCTTCGAAGATGCCTTTTTAGGGGAGGTAGCTTTGCGCTCTTCGGGGCGCGGGACTCTTGAGCCGCTATTCCCGGGCTTCTTCGTCTGTCCCAAAGGTTTTTCTTTTGAAGCTTCGTCCTTTGAGGTGGTTTCAACTTCGGTTGCAGGAGCTCTTGCCCTCTTAGCAGTTCTTGCGGAAGTGCTGCCGCGAAGCGGAGCAGAGTCCGACCATTCTGAAAGTATAGGACGAATCGGGGGGACGTTTTCCGAAACGTCGCTGTCGTCAATCTCGAATATGCGATGTCTTATAGCAGCGGTAGGGTCAGCGCTGGAAACATCTGTATTTGGACGGGAGCGCCGCTTGGACCTTGCAGGTTTCGGCTTTGACTGCGCTTTGCCCTCGGTGCTTTCGGGCTTATCTGCCTGAGGTCTGCTCGGGCGGCGCCTACTCTTTTTGGGAGCAGTCTTTTCGGAAACGCCGGCATTGGCTTTTTCGCTTGGTTTTACGCCTCGCTCGTTGCCAAAATCCGGTGGGTTGCCGTTTGAATTTACTTCGTTATCACTGTTCATTTGCGCTCCTAATATTATAGTTATACTGTTAGTCGGTATTTTAAACAAAAAGCGGTACGTTCATGCTGAACGCACCGCAAAAAAGGCAGAACCTTAGGCGGCATTAAATCAAGAGGCACAGTGCCACAGAAAGAATGCCTATGAATACGCCCAATATTTTGGTGTACAGCTGCATTTTGCTCTCAGCAGTCTTGGTTTTATTCTTGCCAAAGAAATTATCCGAAGAACCGCCAAAGACAGCACCTAAACCGCCACCCTGGGGACCTTTTTGCATGATGACGAGTGCTATTATGGCAAGCGCTACCAAGATGAGCACTATATTGACAATCCAGTAAAGAGTTTCCAATCTAAAAATCCTCCCGAGCACAATTGCTCAAATAGTATAACACGCAAAGCATTCCGATGCAAGCTCTAGTTTAGCTTTGCTCATTGCCTTGTAAATTGCATGTTTAATTGCCCACCATAAAACAGTGCACTTAAGCTGCAAGGATATCGTTAGCTGTTCTGTACCCGAACAGCCTTCTCGGATAGTTGTTCATCTAGTGCTCAATGTGGCGGATGTCAGCTTGGGTTATGGCATAATGTGTGCTACAATCGATTGGAAAGCTATGCCATGCACAAAGGAGTCATATTATGGACGTCAATGAATACCAAAAGCTTGCGCTCACAACCCTCAATCCGAACTTATCAAATCGGGATGTGTTAATCAATGGAGTGATGGGCTTGTGTGGCGAATCCGGCGAAGCGATAGAAATCGTCAAGAAACACCTCGCCCAAGGGCATGATTTAGATAAAGAAAGTCTGGCGGTGGAGCTTGGGGATATCGCCTGGCACCTTGCAGAGACTGCAGCTGCCATCGGCTATTCCCTTTTAACAATTCTTCAGATGAATTTGAACAAATTGCAGCAAAGATATCCACAAGGGTTCAATGTATGCCATTCAGTAGAACGAGAAGAAGCAAAAAGCTGAAGATGCAACTATCATAGCAATAGGGGTTACGTAAATGTACGACATTGTAGACGCGAAAAGAGAACATTTTCCCGCTATCAAAGCACTTTTCATAAAAGAACTATCAAAGGGAGATATACCTGCCTGGAGCTCCGAGGAAGACGATTACCCGATTTGCATGCTCCCCGAGGACGAAGGTCACTCCCTGTTGATGTTGGATGAAGATGGCAATGCAGTTGCATACGCTGCTTATCACGGAGAGTTCGAAGAAGTTGAGGAACTATCTTGGAGGTGCAAGGGCAAACCGGTCTATTTCCACCGTTTGTTGGTCGATCGAAACCAGCGCGGCAAAGGGCTCGCACGAAGGATGCTGGAAGCGCTGGTTGCGAAGTCAAAACAGCTCGGGTACGAGTGCTACCGCTTTGTCGTTTACCCAGAAAACAAGAACGCGATTGCGGTATACGAAAAGTTAGGACTGAACTGCCTTGGAGAAGTAAAAAGTCCTTGGGAGGAGTATGGCGACGGAGGCATAGTATTGCTCTACGAAATACTCATCTAGCAATGCAGCTATAAGCAATGCATCTATAATACGCACATTGATTTTCGATTTTCTGCTAAAGAGGGGGAGAACTGCCGACTAACGCTCAGGGCAAAATATGTAAATTTTCTCAAATCGATTTTCTGGTTTTGTCCAATTAGTATCACAAATTTGAAATTGGATTTAAAGTATTTGAAAAATGTGCTTGCAATAATTGGTGATTGAGAATATAATACAGTTGACAAAGTGTTCGAGATTATGAGAGACACAAGCGGGGATGTTCTTCCTGTTTTATGTCTCTTTTTCTATCTAAACATCCCTCTTCAAACTAGCGCACAATAGGTTAACCAATCAAAAGCACACACGATCAACTCTGACACGAAAGGCGGTTAAAAATGGAAAAAACTTATTACGAATCATTCGAGCGCATGGAGAGCTTTATGGCTCAAGCGTTCACTGCTATCGGCGTCCCACCGGAGGAAGCCAAAACCTGCGCAGCAGTGCTTATCGAGTCCGACAAGCGCGGCATCGATTCCCACGGTGTGGGGCGTTTCAAACCCATCTATATCGACCGCATCAACGAAGGCATCCAGTTCGTAAATACCGATTTTGAAGTAGTTCGCGAGACCAAAACCACCGCCGTAGTAGATGGTCACGACGGCATGGGTCACGTCATAGGCGTAAGAAGCATGCAGATGGCGATAGACAAAGCCAAGGAATACGGCATGGGCATGGTAGCGGTGCGCAACTCCACCCATTACGGAATCGCAGGGTACTACCCCCTCATGGCAGCAAAGAACGGCATGATCGGCATGACGGGCACCAATGCACGCTCGTCGATTGCGCCGACTTTCGGCGTTGAGAACATGCTTGGCACAAACCCCCTGACTATCGGCTTCCCGACCGACGAGGAGTTCCCCTTCGTTATCGACTGCGCAACCTCAATCACCCAGCGCGGCAAGATTGAGCACTACGCCCGTATCAATAAAAAGATGCCCGAAGGCTGGGTCATCGACAACGACGGCAACCCTGTTACTGACCCCGACGTAGCGCTCAAGGGATTTGGCACAGGCGAATGCGCTCTTGCACCCCTCGGCGGGATAGGCGAGGACCTTGCAGGCTATAAGGGCTATGGCTATGCAACGGTAGTCGAAGTCCTGTCCGCAGCGTTGCAGGGCGGCAGCTTCCTCAAGGCGCTCAACGGCTTCGATGCCGATGGCAACAAGCGCCCGTATCACCTGGGTCACTTCTTCATTGCTATTGACATAAGCGCTTTCTGCCCGGTGGAAGAATTCAAGAAAACCGCGGGCGACATACTTCGCGAGCTTCGCGCCTCCAAAAAGGCCAAAGGACAAGACAGGATTTACACCGCAGGCGAAAAGGAATACCTTGCGTACCTCAAGCGCAGCGAGACCGGCATCCCGCTCAACGCAGCGGTTCGCAAATCTCTGGAAGATGCACGCAATCAACTGAAGGTAGACTTCAAATTCGTTTGGGAGGAATAAACATATGACAGAGGCTCAGAAAAAAGCGCTGGAACTGCACGAGCAATGGAAGGGCAAAATCCGCGTTGAATACAATTGCCCGCTGGCAACTAAAGAAGACCTGTCGTTGGCATATACTCCCGGAGTCGCCGAACCCTGCAAGCTTATCAGCAAAGATGTTGATCTTAGCTACAAATATACCCGCCGCTGGAACCTTGTCGCTGTGGTTACGGACGGGAGCGCGGTACTCGGTTTGGGCGACATCGGTCCTGAAGCGGGAATGCCTGTAATGGAGGGCAAGTGCGTACTCTTTAAAGCTTTTGGCGATGTGGACGCATTCCCCTTGTGCATTCGCAGCAAGGATCCGGACGTAATTGTCGACACTGTGGCGCTGCTTGCAGGTAGCTTTGGCGGCATTAACCTCGAAGATATTTCCGCTCCACGCTGTTTCGAAATCGAGCGCAAGCTGAAAGAACGCTGCGACATCCCTATTTTCCATGACGACCAACACGGTACTGCTGTTGTGGTCGCCGCCGGTGTAATCAACGCGCTCAAGGTGGTCGGCAAGAATATTGAAGACGTCAAGGTGGTCATTAACGGTTCGGGTGCCGCGGGAATGTCTATAGCGAACCTGATGATGTCTCTGGGCGTGAAGCACCTTAGCATGTGCGATAGCAAGGGC
>CALNBC010000333.1 GCA_937874755.1 uncultured Clostridia bacterium | reverse complement strand
GCCCTATTATCCTCATTTTGTGTCGTACCAGCTCTTCCCGGAGCGAACGTCCGCCACAAGGGGAACAGAAAGCTCTATGACGTCTTCCATGACCTCTTTGAGCAGTTTCTCTACCCGCGGAACCTCGCCCTCGGGGCAGTCGACTATGAGTTCGTCGTGTATCTGCAATATGAGCTTGGCTTTGAAGCCGCCCTCTTTGAGCGCCGCTTCGAGGTTGACCATGGCGAGCTTGATGATGTCCGCCGCGGTGCCCTGTATGGGGGCGTTCATCGCGGCGCGCTCGCCAAAGGAACGGGTGTTGAAATTCGTGCTCTTCAGCTCGGGAATATCCCTTCTTCTGCCGAAAACGGTGGTTGCGTAGCCCGTTTGCTTCGCGTCCGCCACAGTTTTTTCCATAAAATCGCGCACTTTAGAATAATTGTCGAGGTACGCAGTTATGTATTCGCTCGCCTGTTTTCGCGGTATGCCCAGGTTCTGAGAGAGCCCGTAGTCGGATATTCCGTATACTATGCCGAAGTTGACCGCCTTTGCCGCATAGCGCTGTTCTTTTGTGACTTCGTCGAGCGGTGTCCCGAACACCCTCGAGGCTGTGCGGGCGTGTATGTCCTGCCCTAGAAGAAACGCTTCGGACATGTGCTCGTCGCCCGACATATGGGCGAGCACTCTAAGCTCAATCTGGGAATAGTCGCCGCCCACCAGCAGGTTGCCCGGGGACGCGACAAATGCCTTTCTGATTTCTCTGCCTAGCTCTGTGCGCACGGGTATGTTCTGCAAGTTGGGCTCAGCACTGGAAATGCGACCCGTCGCCGCCACAGTCTGATTGAAGCGCGTGTGCACCCTGCCGTCGGAGCCGACGGCGGCGAGCAGACCGTCGAGATAGGTCGACTTCAGCTTGGTAAGCTGCCTGTATTCCAGCACCTTTGCCGCTATAGGGTGAAGCGGGGACAGGCGCTCCAGCGTGTCCGCGTCCGTCGAATAGCCCGTCTTGGTCTTTCTGGTGTAGGGGAGCGCCAACTTGTCAAAGAGTATCGCGCCAAGCTGTTTGGGCGAGAGTATGTTGAACTCCTCGCCCGCGAGGTCGTAAATCTCCTTCGAGAGGGTCTCTATTTCGGCGGTGAAGCGAACGTTCATATCCCTTAACACCGACGGGTCGAGGGCGAAACCCTCGCGCTCCATGTCGAACAGCACGGCGATGAGCGGCAGCTCTATCTTGCTTAGCAGTTCCTTCATGCCTTGGTCGGCGATTCTTGATTGCATATCGGTTTTGACGGAAAAAACTGTGGCGGCGCAGGGGTCGGCGCTGGCGCAGATTTCTTTGAGCGAATAGTCCGAACGGGAGGGTTTTAGAAGGTACGCCGCTATCATCGGGTCGAACGCCAGGCCCTTAAGGGTTATCCCCAAACCGGCAAGCGTATGCATCCACGACTTTGCGTCGTAGAGTATCTTGCCGGGCTTTTCCGCCTCAAATACGGGCGCAAGCACCGTTAGCAGCTCCCCCGCGGAATTTGCATCCTCCAGCAAAGTGAGTTGCTCGGAAACCGGCAACGAATACTGCTCGCCCGGATTGGTCGCAATAGTGAGCTTATCCGTCAGCACTATGGCGACTTCGTCTGCTTTTAGGAGGGCGGGCAGCACCTTCGCCAAATCGTCCTTCCCCGAGAGGGCATTTGAGGTGATTTCGCCCTTTATTTTTTC
Organism: uncultured Clostridia bacterium; assembly: GCA_937874755.1. GTDB lineage: Bacteria > Bacillota > Clostridia > Christensenellales > CALWSW01 > CALNBC01. The sequence goes on along the minus strand of CALNBC010000333.1, from coordinate 1,462 downwards.
TTCGGCTATTTCCGGCTTCTTTTCGGGCAGGCGGTTGATGATGCTCTTAAGGTCGAGGGCGCGCAGCATCTCGACGCCGCCGTTTAGCTGGGAAGGCTCGAAGGCGCAGTCCGCAACCGAAACATCGGCTATCTTGTTTGGAGCGATTATAATGCGCCCGAGGTCGAGGCAAAGCTTCGCCTGTTCGCCGTGCTCCCTGAGGCGCTCCTTGAGCTTCGCGCCGGGGATGTCGTCTATATGCTTTAGCACCCCGTCTATCGTGCCGTATTCCCGAATGAGCTTTAGCGCGGTCTTTTCGCCCACCCCGGGTATGCCCGGGATATTGTCCGACGAGTCGCCCATCAAGCCCTTGACCTCTATCATGCCTTCGGGGGTGACACCGTACATTTCGTAGAGCACCTTTGGGGTGACGCGCAGGGTTTCTGATATGCCCTTTTTGGTCAAGAGCAGCGTGACTTTATCTGTGACGAGCTGGTAAGCGTCCCTGTCCCCCGTTACTAGCAGGGTTTCGACGCCCTCGTTCATCGCCTTGCGCGAGAATATTCCGAGTATGTCGTCCGCCTCGATGCCTTCCTTCGAGACGGTCTTTACATTCATCTGCGAGAGCAGCTCGCGAAGCAGCGGGAACTGCAGCTTGAGCTCGTCGGCCGTTTCGGCGCGCCCCGCCTTGTATTCTTCGAACATCTCGTGCCGAAAGGTCGGACCGTGCTCGTCGAACGCGACCATCAGACCGTCCGGCTGCTCTTCCGCCACCACCTTGAGCAGCATGCTGAAAAAGCCGAACAGCGCGCTGGTCGGCGTACCGTCCCTTGCGTTCATCGGCGGCAGCGCGTGAAACGCCCTGTGCAGGAGGCTGTTTCCGTCTATCAAAGCCAGCAGTTTCATTCCAGTTTCCTTTCGGTCGGTTCGTCTGTGTCTAATCAATATAATATATCATACCCCGGTGTGCTGCGCAAACACGGCAGTTGCGGCGCTTTGCCGCACTTTAGCGCCAAACCCGAATCAAACTCAAAGCGGGCCGAGGACAGCTCCCAAGCCCGCATTAAAAGGTGTTCTATCAAAACAGAGCGGAGGCAAAACTCTCCGCGTCGAAGGGCTGAAGATCGTCGATTCCCTCGCCCACGCCCACGAAGCGCACCGGAACGCCGAGTTCCTCCTTGACCGAGAGGGCGACGCCGCCCTTTGCGGTACCGTCCAGTTTGGTGAGCGCGATGCCCGTTATGCCCGCGGCGGATGCGAACCCCTTAGCCTGGGCTATGGCGTTCTGACCCGTCGTAGCGTCCAGCACCAGCAGCACTTCTTTTTTGAAGTCTCCGCCTTCCCTGTCTATCACCCTGCCTATCTTTTCGAGCTCCGCCATGAGGTTCTTTTTGTTGTGCAGCCTGCCCGCGGTGTCCACAATCAGAACGTCCACCCCGCGCGCCTTGGCGGCGGAAATGCCGTCGAACACCACGGCGGCGGG
>CALNBC010000332.1 GCA_937874755.1 uncultured Clostridia bacterium | reverse complement strand
GTTGATGAAGAACTGCTCCACCGCATAGGGCAGGAAGCGCGCGTCCCCGTATTTTGCGTCGCTAAGGTACCCGCCGTAGGCGCGCTTGTAATCCGCAAAGCTCGTGACGAGCTGCGGCTTCCCGATTATCGGTCCTCTCTCTGCAAGCCCGATAAAGCCTGCTGTGCTGGTGCTGACGCCCTGCATGGGCACGGCGCCGGAATCATACTCTTCCACGTATACGCCCGGAGATAAATATTCGGCCATCCCGTGTGTGCTCCGCGATGGTGCTTGCCTGATTCGCGGAGCGTGCCTCCTTTCTGTTGCTGCGTTTTCTGGGTTTGGGTTTTATGTTGAGTTTGAATGCGCTGTCTTCATTGAGCGGCTGATTGGAGAGCGTGCCAAAACCGCACTATTGCCCCTGCGTTGTACTCCAGCGCGCGCATAATCGATTCCTGCGCGCTGTAAGCGTCGAACAAATCCGCTCCCGTCCTTAAAACTATCCTGCCGCTCGATACGAACAGTCCGCCGTTCACCAGAATTTCGTTGATTTCGTTCAACTGGCTAAGCAGCCGACCGCTCGTTTCCACTTCAAAGGGGTACAAGCCGTAAAGAAGCAATGTTTGCGGCGCGGAGCGCGCAACCGTTTCCCACACGCGCCCGCCTTTGGAAAATGCGAGCCTAATGCCGCCCTTCTCCACTTGGTAGTGAATGCCGTTGTCATTTAGCACATGCATGAGCTCCCGCAAAGCATCGGGGCATTCGTCGACAAAGCGTCCTGCCATACCCGCCTTCACTCACCTCCCGTATCCGAAGGGAAAGATCGCAAACCGCCCGTTAAGCCGTTCCATTCGAAGGGCTGCGGCTTTGCTCCTTCCGCCGCAAAGCCCCCGGGGCTCGCCAGAGCGGGCATTTTGGGGGTGATGCCGTTCACCTCTGGTTGCGATTCGGATTGCACGAGGTCGCCCGGGTAAAGCGTGAGGGGTTCCCTGCCGCCGCGCAGCAGCTCCAAAAACGCGCTGTTCCCTATGCGCGCCGCCAGTTCCAAAGCCGTTTTTGGCGGCAATTTCGAGATTGCCCCCGCCGAATAAAACGAGGCGAGTTGTTGGCTAGCCGCCCCGTGCTCACCGGTTTTTTGAGGGCTTCCCCGAATGCGCTCTTTGGCAGCTTGTTGCACCTTTTGCTCCTGGTGCTGCGATTGTTTCTCCATGGTTTCTCCGCGCTATGCTGTAGGTCGGTTTCGTGGGTCTATGCCTTCTCCTCATCCGGTTCGTCGTCGCCGCCATCCTCCGGCGGCGGCTCGGGCATCTCCTCCTGTTCCAGCAAAGAACTCATCTCCCGGGTGAACCCCGGTTGGGTGAATATGGTGAGCGCCGCTGCCGCGCTGTCCGATACGGAGCGCAGCGCAACGATAAACCGTTCTTTTACTTCGCGCTTTTTTCTGATTAGGGCTTCTGTTTTGACCATCGCGTGCTGCAGCGCCGCCCTGCCGTTTGCATCGGATTCTAACTCCAGCTCTTTGCGGTACTCCGCGAGCAGCATCTGCTCCGCATCTATCGATAGAAAGGGGTACATCTTTCGAAGTGTTTCTGCGCCGCTGCCGTTTGGCAGCACATTCTTTCCGCCGGCGAGTTCAGACAGGGAATCGACAGTCAGCCTCGCGTCCTTCAGCACATCCACCACCAGACCCACCGCGCCGTCCACCGCGCCGCGGTTGAACAGCACCTTGTCCGGCGGGTTGCCCGCCACATTGCGGCGAA
>CALNBC010000331.1 GCA_937874755.1 uncultured Clostridia bacterium | reverse complement strand
TGATGTTTGCGGGGTCTGAACTTCTTATTTCATACCCTGTCGCGCCGTTGACGAGGGTAATTTCAAGTCCCAAAACCGGCGCAGGAAGTTTGATGATGTGGTTCGCATCAGTTGCCGTGACGGTGACGAAGGACGCTCCTTCGGGAATGGCCGCGCCCGTTGCCGTAGCGGTCAAAGCAACAGCTTCTCCCTTGTGAACGCCCTCGATGTTAAGCCGGGTATACTTCATACTGTACCCCCTTTAAGACAAGGTAGAGCCGCTTGCATACCCGCCGACAGCGAACGCTCTCCAATCGAAGAACGAAGCGGTGAAACGAGCCATGCCCGTCCACTTCATATTCCAAGTATCGGGGTCCTCGGAAGCCTTGACTTCAAGCTCCATGCGGTCGAACCATACCGCTCCGCCGTAGTTCTTGTTGTAGTCAGAGGACATTACGATCCAGTAAGGACTGGTCGTATCCCAATACGGATTGATAATGACGTTCCACAATCCGCACTGGTAGTTATAGCCATTATTGGCGGTATCGGGGTCTTTGTCAGAGCCGATAGCCGCAAATACAGCGTTCTTCAAGGTTGCGATGTTCGGGATGATGATGGTGTCGGGTTTGACAGCCAACTTCTCGTCGTTATCGCCCTTATAGTTCTGCATTGCCGTCGCCACAAGCCCGAGATCGTCAACGGAAAACGGATTAGCAAAAGCGTTGCTCTGTACACCGTAACCGAGTTTGGAAGTATGGGCGGTATTGAACATGGAAAGTCCGTCAGCGGCGGTCGTATCAAAGGTGCTTCCTTTAAAAGCAACGGAAGTGTTGCCGATTGCGCCGTTTAAAAGAGTCGCCGCAAACAGTTCGCGAGTGCGGTAAAAACCGTCGATGAACGCCTGCGGTTTCTTTTTCAGATTGATCGTTACGGCATCGTCAATGCTTTCCTTGTCAAGTTCGAAGGAATCCTTCCAGGTGTGGTGTACAAACGCCTTGCTGTAAGATTCCTGCATCATGTCTTTGGGAGCGCCGCCGCCGTTAGGTACAGGCTTGAACCCGTCCATGCCGGTCATGCCGGTCATTCTCTCGGCGTAGTGCTTGGATTTCTCCATGTTGAAAATCAGCCTGGAAGGAGCTTCCTTTTTCCACGCTTCGGCTTTGCTCTCGATGACTTTGCATATCGGCTCGTAGGACGCGCCGAATACACTATCGTTCAGATTGCTGTTTCTTGTAAATATCATGTTGCTACCCCCTATTAAGGAACGCGGACAAGAACTTCATCTTTGTTCCCGGTCCCGAGTTTCTTGACGATTTCAAAGTCGCCGTTCGTTGCCGTAGCGGTAACTTGAAGTCCGTCGGTGTGCAGAGTGACAAGCGAACCTTCCTTGTTGTTGGTAGCATCCGCCACAAAGGTCGTGTGGTAAATGGTCGTAGGGGATACCCTAACGACACGAATATCGCGGTTGCCTGTTGCGGGCGCGGTATATTCTTCCATGCAAAGATAGGTCGGTTTTGCGTCAGCGGCACATTTGGTCAAAGCACCCGTAGTAGCGTCTACAACGAGCATTTCACCCAATTTGTACGCTTCGCTTGCGGTCGAGGGCAGCATGATGATGGGCGGCGTATAATTGGATTTATCGTCCGTCCACTGTCTGAAAGCCATATGGCTCAACTCCTTATTTGTTTCTTTTTGAGAAATCCTTTTGAATTTCCTCATCCGTCATATCGGGGAAGAACATCCTGTACCGCTCGTATGTTTCTTTCGGAACATTGACACGGTTCCCGGCTTGTCCGTCCGTCGAACGCAGATGTTCTTTTGAAGTGTGGTTGGTGTAAGCCGCTTGTTTTGCGGCTTTTTTCTGATGCTCAACTATCTCGTCAACGTATACCGCCCTAAACGCTTTTACAGGGTCGGCAGACTTGTTTCTCTGATATTGAGCAAACATATGTACGGCAAAGTCTTGTCCGAAATCGTCCACGCTTTTAGCGCTCTGAACAATGTCCAAGTCGGGGAATGCCTGTTTTACAGCGGCGAAATGTTCGGCACGGATGTGTTGCTTATAGCGTTCTTCTTCCTGCCGTTTCTCATATTCCTTTTGGGTTTGCCACGCTTTTACTTGTTCTTTTGCGGTTTGGAGTTCGACTTGCTCGTTAAAAACCTTTTGTATCTCGTCTACGGTTACGTCTTTGTGGGTCGCAAGTAGGGTTTGCAACCCTTGCACGGGGTCGTCGGCTTCTATGTCAAACTCTTTTAGCATTTGCTTTACAGCGACGTCTTTCTGTAATGCTCTGCTTCTAAGTTCGGCAAGTTCCTGTTCGATCGTTGCCCGGGCCTGTCGTTCAGCTTCGACTTGCGCTCTTGCTTGCTCGGCTTCGGTCTTATATTTAGAAATGCGCCCACTTACTGTGCGCGCACCCTCTTTGCCTTTAGCCTTTTCGATTATTTCTTCATCCGTCAGTTCGTCGTCGGGCTTACTCTCCGATTCCTCGTTGACTTCCGTTTCCTCGGTTTCCTCAGCCTCAACTTCTTCGACGTTTTCTTCGTCGGCCCAGATGCCAGCGATTGCATCTAAATTTTCGCTCATAAATCCTCCTCGCATTTACAGTTGCGGTCTGTTATTTTACTCTCAAATCGGAGCCTGACTTAACTGTCGGCTTCGGCGATTTGGGCGTTTTGATGGGCGCTTTCACGCTCTGAACACCGTCATTGCTGACTTTACCTTGATAAAGTGGTTTCATAGTTAGCTCCTTTCTTCTGTTTTTGTATCTGTAATCGCGTTTTGGGTCGCGTTGCCCGCTGCTATGCCCGACATATACGCTTCGTATTTCGCTCGTTGGATTTCTTCTTCCATCTGCTTTTGACGCTGCTCGTAGCTTTGAAGCGTTTCGTTGGCTTTTCCGATGGAATCAGCGTATTCATCGCGTTCGCCTTGCAGGGATTCAAGCTGTTGGCTTAACTGCTGATTTACGCCCTGCTGTTCGGCTAAACTTTGTTCGTTTTGTTGAAGCGCCTGCTGCATTTGCTGAATTTCCTGCTGTTGGGCTATCAATTCGTCCAAGCGTTGAAGCACCCTTGATGCGTTCGGATAATGCAAGGACTCCATTTCTTCCCAAAAGATTTTAAGAACAAGCGGGTCTTGCGGGTTACCGAACGCGCCTGACTGATAATTCAGCCTGGTTTCCTGCCACATCATTTGACGATTGTTCGCAAGAGAACCCGAAATGTCGGTAGAGAATGTATAGGAATCGTCGTAATACCAATTCCCTGTCGCGTCTTGTTCGAGGAAATCGTATCGGTTGAATATCCTTGATTCGGGTTTGCCATTTATATCTTCGCTTCTGAACTGTCTCGGTTCGTCGGAGTAGGCTAACATGAATTGGAACATAACATGGTACAAGTCAGCATACGCAGCGTCAGCCATAACCCGTTTGGATTCCAGCCTACCCGCACTCTGCATGACCTGTAACTGTTTCGCCGTTCCGCTCTCTGCGGTTCTGTCGGGCATACCTTGAAAGCTGTCCGATATGCCTAAAATTCTCTTTGCATAGTTATACAAATGGTCGATGGTCATCAAGTCTTGCTGAACATCGGTCGTAAGGTTGAAGTGGTTTATGCCGGTTATGCTTGCAATGTCCGAGAATTTAATGATTTTTCCGACCGTTCCGTCTATCTCGACTTCCAAATCGTCAGGCAAAGTAATCAAACTCCCGCCTTTAAGGAGTTTTGACTTTACATTGTCAAGTAATTGGTTAATCATTACTTGAATGTCGTGGATCTGTTCGCAGTCACTATCCCCAAGAAGTTTTCCGAATTTAGAAGTGTTCTTTTGCAGAACGACCGGGAATTTTCTCGGCATATAGTAGGGGATTCGTGTCGGAACCATTTTCGGAACTTCGACCGTTATTGGGTTCCCGAATTCGTCAAAGGCTTCGACCGTTTCAAGAATGACATTCCCGTTTTCGTCTTTTGCTTCGCTTAACGCAGGAATGACCCTATCTTCAAGTTGAATATCTTCGGTCAATTCTTCGTAATCTTTTGGCTGTTTTACCCACTCCGAAGAACCGCAGGTGCATTCGTTGGAGTTATAGGGTTTTGCTTTTCCGCAGGACTCGCAGACTTTCCAATACCTTGATTGGCAATCTTCCAAGTCGGCCAAAACTGTATTTCCGACCCACCTAAACTCACCGATACCGCCGTCATCGTTGATGTAGTAACATACTACGACCTTGACGGTTTCCATCGGGTTTATGTTTATGTCGTCGTTGCTTTCCATTGTGGTGTCAACGCCGTACCTAGCAAAGATTCTGTCTCTTGTGTCCACAAACTCCATGAACAGATAGCCCATTCGATGAAGCCAGCAGACACCTTTTTGCGGCGTGAATTGGGCAGGGGAGACAGACTGAACCGTTACATCCCCGACCGTCTCTCTTGTGGTGATTCCGTTGTCCCACTCAACTAAAAAGAAATTCCCGCCCGTGATAGGAACGGTTCGGGAAGATTCGTCATGCAAATATTCAAAGGGGAGTTGGTCTTTGACCGAAGTCAGCCATGCTTCAATCGTTCGGGCATTTCTTTCGTACCGTTCGCCTATTTTCTTCGGCGTGACTTTCGGGATAGGGATGGAAGAAGATATTTGCGATTCTATCATCTCAAAGGTCATGTTGCGCCCGATAGTTACATCCGCGCCACGCTCACCGTTTTTATCGGTTTTCTTGGAACCTTCGTACTGTTCCATGTTCGCCGTGATTTGGTTGCGTGTGTCTATGTATTCGTTGAAACATTCGTCGTAGCGTTCCTGCCAATAGGCTAAACGCTCGTCACCTTTCGGCATAGGTTCAATCAAATTAAAACCCCCTAAAATAGAAAAGGCGCAACAATGGTTACACCCCTAGAAGCCTTTTCTGCACACGGCAGATAGGCAATAACCGTAGTGAATATCACCATTTAAGGGTACGGTTCAAGACCCTGCGCTTTTGCGCTGTTGGAGCCGACAATAGGAATCGAACCTACAATCTAATGCTTACAAGACATCCGCACTACCGTTGTGCTATATCGGCATGAATCGGCTCATATCTACTGTCCAACCGTGTCGTACGCCACGAATCAGAAAGCGGTATGAGTTACAAGAACCAGAACCGATGCAGGCACCAGTTTCCTCAAGAAGTCCTAACTTCTTTCTCAAAAAACCCGCCAGGGTGCGCTTCTTCGATAGGCGTAGCGGGTATGTTGGTATCCGCTGACGGACTCAACGGATGAAGCCGGAACGCTTGTTGGCGCAAGCGTCCTAAGTAGCGTGCTGTCTTTGATTAGTGCGGGTTAACCGCGTTGTTGCTTAACACGGTTCCCCCCATAAATCTCTCATCCTGTCTCTATCTTCTTTTTTTCGGGCGTTTCGGTAATCTTCCTTTTGGCTCTGATGCCATTTTGTTTTTCTTCTTTCGGTTGTGCTTTCAGCTTTCTTTTTCTGCTGATCTGAAATATAGTGGGCGATTGCCAACGCCATCACCATATCGTCGTGTTCGCCCTTTATCGCTTCGGCTCTGCCACGCTCGTTTTTAACGAAAGTGAGCATTTCCCTTAATGTTTCCTTGTCGTTGATAGTGTCGGTTTCTTCGGCAACGATTTTTATTAACTCGTCAACCGCAGCGGGCCTTGATTTTGAAGTGGTCTGGAAACCGAAACTTCTTTTCGGGGCATGAGTGTAAGTGTCCGTTGATTCCCTGACATATTGACGAGGGTATCTCAACCTTTGGAGTTCTTCTATCGGGTAAGTCGTAAAGTTCGCTTCGATACCGATTAAAGCGTCGTTGTAGTATTTCCCTAAGCAGAACATCAACCGCGTGTAAATGTGCGGGTCAAATTGATGTTTTAACACAGCGACTTGTTCGCCTGTCGTGTTGTCCAAAACCTGACCGACAAAGTTGTCCGAACCTTCGCCGGCTGTATCCCCACCGATTACATACGGAACTCCTTTAACGGGTTTCTTGTAGATTTTAATAAATCCGTTTTTGTCGTCCGCCCATCTTATATCCGTAATGTGAAGTTCGTCGTATTTGAAATCGAATCTCCCGATTGCAACAGGTTCAGGGGAACGCTGAATCCTCTCAAGAACCTTTTCTTGGTCGAACACACAAGACCCCGACGCTAAAAACGCTTCTTCGGGGCAGGCGGGATATTCTTGTTTGAATTTCTCTAAATCGCCGCCGCAGTTATTGGCAATACACCATCTTCTCCATGTGAGTTGGTCGTTGTCCAGGGAATAAAGTTCTTTTATCCTCTTTTCTTCGTCCGAAAGAATGAACCCGCTGTAAGGAAGTCTGTATTCGTCCATTTCCCACCAAGCGCAGAAAACAGGAACATAATCAGATTTGCCTTCGACTGCCATATCCCATCTGTTTTTAAAATCGTCGTATCCGTTGGCCGTACTCTCGATTATTATCATTGAGTTCGGGACATTCGGAACCGCCTGAACCGCGCCTAAAAGAATGCTTGCTTTATCGCCCGGCCACCATGCGTACTCCGAAACATGAAGGTTCTGAAAGGTATCGGAACGGCCTATGCCTTCACCGCCCGCTGTCATACACCGTATGCCCGATTTTAACCCCTTGCCGTTCTTTGTATCGAACACTAATTCATAAGCGTTGGATGCCCTTACAGCAGGCTTTAAAGCGTTCGCGCCATCGGTAAAATAAAATCGGTCGGGCAGCATATCGTAGAACAGCTTGGACATTTTAAACAGGTTTTCGCTTGCATCGCTTATGTGGGCGATAATACCGCTTTTGATGTTCTTCGCCATTGCGGTACGCTTGAATATCATCGCTTCGGTTAGGGTCGAAAATCCCATCTGACGGGCCTTAAGGATAATCGCTCGTAAGGGTTTGCCGTCTTCGTATTGCTTGCCTAAAGCGTTGTAGAGTTTTAATTGCGGTTTGTTGAGTTTTAACGGGATAATCTCGCCCGTTTTGGATTTTATCTTTAGGAAGTTCTCTATAAAGAGTTTCGTGTTGATGCCAGACATTTTATCACCGCATTATATATAAAAAATCGCCCTTTTGTTTTTAGGGCGTTTCTCTTGTCGCTGAACGCTTTTTGAATTAGTTGGTAGATTTACCCAACCCCTACAATAAAACCGCTGTACAGGGCTTACAGAGCGTTCAGCAGTATCTACAAACGATGTAAGCAAGGAAGAAAAATAGGGCGACAAAAAGGTCAAGCACGGAGTTCGATTAAGGTCATAATCGCGTAGTTCGCTAAATCCATTAACGTATCTTCAATGGATTCGTTGACCTTATTCCCTTTTGTGCAGAGATTTTGTAATCGGTTGGTTTTATCTGCAATACGGGTTACGGCAGATATGATTCCGAGCGTCTTGAATGTTTCTCCAAATGAATCGCCGTAATCGTGGTTTTTGGCAATGTAAACGGAGTGAAGCTTGTCGCAGATTTCGGCGTGAAGTTTTGCTTTATCCGTGTTGTGTTTCTCAAACCCTTTCAACGCATCGTATGTTGCCGTATTATCGTAATCGAACATATCGCTCCTTTTGATATATTAAAAACTTTCCTTTTGTTTTGGGGTGGGTTGTTTTTGGAATGGATGTCCTTTGTAAGATGGGTCGATTTATAATGACCCCTTACCGCGTGGATACCGGGTGTGGGGGTGCATACTCCCCTAGCCGGAATGGGCGGGGGTCTAAAATCGGAAGAAATTTTATCGCCGGGGGGTTTGCTCTCATATAAAATCAGCAGCGGCGGTCAGAGCGTCTCGATGCCAGGCAGCACGATACAGCGCCGAGGATGTTGCATCATATACTGGACGATGCCGCGACAGGGGAACAGCTTAACACCGTTGTGCTCCAGGTGGGCCGCTTTGGTTGTGTACTCGGAATGCTGCTTCGGATCGCGCAGCCAGCTTTCCACTTCCCAAACGAAAACAAACATCATACCGTTGATTTTTTGCATATCGCTCCCTTATCTAAAACGATTGTTTTTAATAAAAATTTTAGACGTTTTGTTTTTGTATTATATAATAGTAAAAACTATCTCAAAATCCGTAAAATAATTATTTTTAAGCTATTGACATATAAAACCGTTTGTGATAATATAATATCAACAGATAGGTCAGCCGCAGACGGGAAAAGCCGTCGGGCATGGAGGATAACATGGAAACGATCAAGCGTATTATTGGCGGTAAAACATACAACGTTGAGCGCGGTCTTGCTCGCAGTATCCGCAATGCAGATGATGGGCGCGGTGGGTACAGTAACAGTTACATCCAGGTTTTCCACGACAAATCGACCGACGAACTTTGGGGGACGTATCATAACTCAATCGGGCGCAACAGTTGGACGGAGTATCACGACGACGACATTGACTCTCTTGGTTTTTTCGCAGACAAAAACTTTGTGCTTGAAGACCTTTTCCGCGATCGCTAGCAGAGTGAGCCGGGTAATCCGGCTTAATGCAGCCGCCGCCGGTCACAAGCTCCGGGGCAGAAAGGGGACAATTGAGATGGATAAAATAACTAACGGTCGACACGAATTTGAGTTAGTGGACTGCGTGCCGCATGGTTACAAGGTTTGGAACATTGGTAAAAACATGATTGACGGGTATCTGCCATTGGTGCAGGCTGGTGGATACAATGGATGTCAGGTCAACACATCCACAATGAGAGCAATCAAAACGGACGGAGCACAGATTATCCTCGCAGCTATGGGAGTCGGACCCGGCACAGTCAAGGAGATGGAAGCGTACATTGCAAAGCATCCCGGCAAGTATGGCGTTAACCGGATGAAAGCAGCGTTGCCGTACATGCGGCAAATTAAAGGCTTATGACAAGTAACCCTTCCGCTTCCGGCGTTGAGCGTATCAGCGCCGACCATAAATAAAATGAGGAGGATGTTACAATGGCACAATCAAGTTATGAAGCATTTAAGAAATACCAGGTTGAAGCGGACAGCATCGAGGACTTTATCCGCAAGTATGGCAAGCATGACCGTTATTATGGCAGAGGCGAGGAGTATATGAAAGTCTGCCTTGCATCGCACAAAAAGGACTTCGAAAAATACGGTTTTGACTTCATCACGCATCACAACAGCAAAACGGGCGAAACGGTCAGCTATTACGCTTAACACCCACTACACCGAGCCGGGCGGTATATCCCGGCAGAAAGGGGAACACGATGACAAAGTTTACAGATACCGCCGTGGTTGCTCTTATCGCGTGGCTCGATGCTTCGGACAGGAACGCCAAAGACACGGACGAAAACTGGGCGAAGGGATTCAAAGAGGTACAACGCGCGCAAGAAGCACTAAGAAAACATTTTACAGCGCAGGAAATTACCGGGTTTATCGTCAACAAGGATTCGTTAAGGGCAACTATAAATTCGTTCAGGGCCTAACCCACCCGACACCGTGAGCGGCGGTATATCCGCTCAAATTATTTTAGGAGGGTAATAGAATGAATTTCGATGGATGGATCAGTGGCTACAAAGTAAGGGCTTTCCCGTGGATAAACGGAAAACATGTTTATTTCAATGTTCAGTATTTCGCGCCGGGGCAATCAATCGAAAGACCGCCCGTATGGGATAAATCAGTACTTATTACCGATGATGCCGCAGGGCGCAGGCTTATGAACAATTTTACGCATACTCTTGTTGAACACATAGCAAGAATGCAAATCCCTGCTAATGCTGAAGTAATAATCACAGTCGGGGAGGGAGCAACGGCATGAACATCGGCTATATCCGCGTCAGCACCGAACAACAGCACACCGACCGGCAGCATGAAATCATTCAGTGGTATGAGTGCGAAAAGGTTTTTGAGGAGAAAATCACGGGAACCAAGCGGGAACGCCCCGAGCTGAACAAAATGATTGAGCAGCTACGCAAGGGCGACACTGTCGTTGTTGAAGCCTTGAACCGTTTAGGCAGAAGCACGAAAGACTTAATCTCTTTGGTCGAGCAGTTTAACGCAATGGGTGTTGATATTGTATCAGCGAAGGAGAACATCGACACCACCACACCGACCGGCAGATTAGTTTTTATGATTTTCGCGGCTTTAGCACAATTTGAACGCGACACGATAGCCGAGCGCACACGGGAAGGTCTGAAAGCAGCGCGGGCAAGAGGCAAGAAAGGCGGCAGACCGAGAGCCGACCAAAAAGCCGTAGCACAAGCCCTGAAAATGTACGATACAATGGATGGCAACAAGGGCAGGTTTAGCATATCGGAAATATCCAAAGCCTGCGGGATATCAGCGCCAACACTGTACAGGTACATCAATGAGCGAAAAGCAAAACAGAAATAACTACATCGGAGCATCAGCCGTCCTAAATGGGCGGCTTTTTGCTGCATTCATGCAATTTTCGGGTCTCAATAGCTATAAAAGATGAATAATCATTGTATATCGGTGTATATTTATTCAAATGTTCACGCCTTTACTAATAAGGGGTATCGGACCATTTTCGTGATGTCGCGCAGATGGTACCCGGTTAAAACTCTTTACCCTTGCATTGGTCTAGGTAGGTTTCTACCCGAACTGTGGCGTTTTCAGTGGATTCGCCGGTTGACAAAGCGCGTTTGTCGTAGATTGTGCCAACCGTTACGGCTAAATCGCGCGGATTTTTCAATTCCATTTGACGGATAGCGGAGACCAGGTCTTTTTTATCCTTAACATTCAGCTCACCGTCTGCCATAATGGAACTTATCAATTTCTCGAATTTTTCCGAGTTTTCAAGAGCAGAATCAAGCTGTTTTTCTATGAGTTTAGTGCCTTTTTTGATGATGCGGGAAGCGTCTGCGATGAATTCCTCTTTTTTAAGGCGTTGATATTCCGCGAAAGCATCCGTTTTCTTCGCTTCATTGACCCAAACCCTAACAGTCGCTTCGGGCAATTCCATCTGACGCGCAACTTCCGCGACATTCCCCAATTCGGCATACATAGCGATAGCTTTGGTCTTGGTTTCCGTGGGGTATGTTGAGCCGCGCCTTGAAGCTCTTGCGGCAGCCATAGTCTTTGCTTCCCTGGTCTGCCTTTTCATAGTATCAGTCCTTTACACTTCTTCTATCTTGATGTTTCCGTTCGCCAGGTCTTTTTCAATCATGGCGTCGACTTCTTTTTCTATCTGTTGGCGTGATGGTATTAAGCCGCACATTCTGTTATGTTCTCTCTTTAACCATGTGCGGAATCTATCGCTGCTTGTAAGTTTCTCGAACGCTTTCCGCTTGTTCTGGTATTGGCTTCGTTCTTCCCGGCATTCCGCTACGGCTCCGCTTTCCCTGTGGACGATGCGTACTCCGCTATCCGTTTTATTCTGATGCTGCCCGCCCTTGCCGCCGGATCTGAATGTCTGTACCTTAAAGTCCTTTGCCGTTAAATGTACGATTCTTTGCTTTTCCATGTTTCTTCCCTTAACCGCCTGCGGGCGTATCGCGTTTATTCTTCGTAGATAACTTCAAGTCCGTAGGCTTTCGCCGCTTCATGCTCAATTCTGCATCCACGGGCGTTTTCCCATCCCTTACAGAAATACGCAGCATGACACAGACTCATATTTTCAAGGGATTTTGCCAAGAAACAAAGCGGTATTTGTATAACGCCGCGACTTTCCATCGCTTCTCTTGAATACCATTCATCCGCAAAAAGTGTATTAACGATTTCGAATCCTTCAAGCGCCTTGATTGCGCGTTCGCGTGTTTCGATAATTTCTTTATCTGTTTTGCCTGCCATCGGCTGTGAAAGCATTGCTTTTTTCATAGTAGTTCCCTTTCTCATTCGTACTGCTCGGGATGCTCCCGATAATCATCAACCAGGGCGCACATATCCTGCATAAAATCTTTCACTTTATCCGCGCTGTCGCAAAATCCCGAAGTTACTTCATAGCCGTTATCAAACACGCTGTAAAATAACATATCATACCCAGCTAATGCCTTTTCGCGTGTTACCGTTATGTCGCAGCCTTTGTATGTGCGTTTCATGTTACCCCTTCCGCGCCTTGTGCGCCGTTTAGGGCGTGGTTCCGTACGCCATATTGACATCTCCCCATAGCTAAAGTTAGGGGATTCTTGCTTTAATGAGCGTTGCTCCCAGAGTCTTACATACTCTCCACAAGCGTGACTTCCCGTGTGTCCCACGGTACGAAAACTATTTTTTTAAGATGCTAGTATTCGCAAGCCTTCGTTTAAGATATTCGTAGCTGCATTTTCATCTCTATCGTGATGGGTTCCACATGTGGGGCAATCCCATTCACGTACAGCCAGATTTTTGGTTTCGGAATTTTTGTAGCCGCAATTTGAACAAGTCTGACTGCTTGCAAAGTAAGTATCAATTTCTTGTACATGTTTGCCATACCATACAGCCTTGTAATTCAACTGTCGCTTGAATTCTCCCCAAGAAACATCAGCAATAGACTTGGCAAGTTTATGATTCTTAACCATGTTTTTAATTTTCAAATTCTCTACACAAATTAAGTCATAGTCACGGATTAGCCCAATGGTGAGTTTATGAAGAAAGTCCCCGCGTTGATTTGTCACCTTCTCGTGAACGCATGCTGCCTTAACTCTCGCCTTGTTGCGGTTATTGCTACCAATTGATTTTCTCGATAGCTGACGCTGAAGACGAGCAAGTTTCTTTTCGCTTTTATAAAGATGTTTCGGATTAGCAATATGAACATTATCACTAGTCACGCAAAACTCTTTAATTCCTACATCAATCCCAACTATTGCACCCGTAGGTTTGAACTTAGGAATTTCAACATCGGTACAACAGATGGATGCGAAATATTTACCGGATGGATTTTGGCGAACTGTAGCGGAAAGGATTCGTCCTTCGATTTGTTTACTTACGGCACACTTCACAATACCAAGCTTTGGGAGTTTAACACAATTTTCAAATACCTTGATATTTTCCTTAACAAACTTGCATTTGTAACTTCTGTTGTTATCCTTTTTACTCTTGAACCTCGGGAATCCACATTGCTTGTCGCCATTCTTTACTCTGCGAAAGAAGTTCTGATAAGCAAAATCAAGGTCTTTAAGCGAAGATTGCAGTGCTGTAGCATCAACCTCTTTGAGCCATTTGAGTTCTTTTTTGAGGATAGTCATGTCTGCACTACAGGCAATATAGTTAAGAGTTGATTGATCTTTGTTGTACATCTCAATACGCTTTGCAAGGTAGTGATTGTAGACAAAGCGTGTGCATCCAAATGTTTTTTGAATGAGAATTTCTTGATCTTTTGTAGGGTAAATCCTGAATTTATACGCCTTTTCCACAATTTCACCTCACTTTCTTTGAGAAGTTTTTTGAGATTCAATGTACTTTTTAACTGCTTCAAGTGGCGCTCCACCAATCGTTGACACGAAGTATGAATTTGTCCAAAGTGTTGGAAGTTTTGTTGTAAGGTGTTTGAATTCTTTTCTGAGATGAAAAGATGTTACACCCTTAATGTGTTTAACTACCTTATGAATTCCATATTGTGGATCTACTTCTAGTAATAAAAGCCCCGGTTACCTGGAATGCCTTTCGGCCCATTAAATCCAAGCCAGCGGAGCTATATTTACTATCGAATTATCCTATCTACATTTATCTCACGATAACATGATAGCACCAAATCCTGTGCCAATCAAGCGTTTTTTACCGCGCCAATCTAAAATAAAAATATTTTTGCATAAAGTGTTGACATTGTGCATAAAGTGTGATAAGTTTATCCCAACAAGAACAGGGAGGTAATTTGTGGTAAAAAATCGTGAACGCATGGGTATCAGTTTGCCAAAGGAGTTGTCAGAATGGCTCCGGGCATATTCCAAGCAAACAATGATACCAGTAAGCAGAATCGTCGAGAAGGCCCTGAAAGAGTTTAAGGAAACGCATGAGTTGGAATCCGACTCGTGACACAGCGGCGATGGTGGGGAACCGCATCAATACTACCCACCGCTATAAATAAGTCGGCTCCGACTATAAGGGCGGAAAGGGGATATGATGGAGGTTAACAAAAAAGCTATCACCGTCACAATGGATATGGAAACCTACGATTATCTGCAAGACGCTGTTCAAGGACGGTTGCTGCTCAGGCAGATGCTTGAAAGAGCAAATCGGGACGGCGAAGCGATAATGACCGACGAGCTTAAAGATTTCATCGAGGATTTCTATTTATAAAAACTGCGCCCGGCAAGCTACCAACTAACACGGGCGCACACCGACCAGGCGGCAAGACTATTATACACCTTGCCGCCCCAAAGGGAAAGGGGATAGGCATGAAAACATTTCAAATCGAGTTTATGGAAGGCAATACGATGAAGGCTCTGATTATCCACGCAAGATGCGTTCAGCAATGCTTAAACACCCTTCGCGCGAGAGGGGTTCTGCACAGAGTTAGTTTCATCGAGGAGATCTGAAATCACATAATCGTATCCGAACCCTTGCTGACATATCATGCAAGGGTCTTTTATTTTCTGCCACTTATCCTTGCGCCGTACTTGTCGGACTTCTTGAAAGTCTCGGAGACACTTTTCGCACAGCGTAAGTTCAAGTTTCATGTTGTCACCTTCAAATATTGCTGTACCACATCGACCGAAGCCCTGCCTGTTCGTTCCATACAAACGACATAACCGCTTTAGCCCCTTGTGAATAGCCTTGCTGATGTTCCCAGTATGAGGCGTTGCATATAGTCGGCAGATACCGCACGACCACGCCTGCATCTTCTTCGGTTTGTTTTAACTCCTTAACGGATTGCGAGTGGAAATGCCCTGCATGGACTTCGGCAAATTTGCTCAAGCCGTATTCCTGCCTTGCTGTCTGTTGCAGCCAACCGCCCATATTTTTTTTCGGCATATCCCCATGTGTCCAGCCTATCAGATTAACGCCGATAAGCCTATGCTTCTGCGGATCGGGAGTTGTGTCGAATGTGATGTTGCTATCTTTTCGGAACGCCATTTCAACGGATTTCATGAGAGTATAGCCTAATACCCTATCATGGTTGCCTGCGATATAAACGACTTCGACCGGCGCAATTCCGCCCAAAAGAGTTATGCCGTCAATCAGCATATCGAGCGTTGCGTCAAAGATTTTAGAGACGCGACCATCTGCTTGTTGAAATGTTCCTTTCGTGGTTTCCTGTTTATCGTTGTCGAAGTGCAAAAGGTCGCCCAAAGTGACGAAAATAATCTTTTTGAATTTATGCCCTTCGCATCTGTCAATCACATCGTGCACGCACTTAAAGAAATGGTCTTTCGCTATATGAATGTCGTAATCTGCGCCCGTTTCAATCCTCCATGATAAAAGTCCGCTGTGTAAATCTGGAAGGTCTATTTCAAGCACTTCGCCCGATGGGTCATATTGCAGGGGTTCGGTCAAGGGTTTGTCGTATTGGAATTGCTTGCTTTCAAGATAACGGTCAACATCCTTGAAAGTGATTTGTTCTTTTTTGGGTTTCGCTCTTAACTTGGACTGATACGATACTTGTAATATACCGCCTGTAAGCTGCGAGTTCCAAAAATTGTTGATGCAATCTATGACTTGCCACTTATCGACATCGAATCCGTGTATGCGTAAAAGTTCATCGGGAGTAAGGTTATCGCCTTGCTGTAAAGTTAGAAATTTGGTTGAGACAACGCTGCCGTCTTGGTTATATTGTACCGATGTTTTGCCGTTTTTTTCGTCGTATTCGGGCAAGTCCCTGATATAGTTGCGAACCTTGTTTTCTCTCACATCGGCGCATGTGCAATCGGGGAAATACTGTTCCTGGATGACCAATGTGATTTCGTCCCAGCTTTTATCTTGCCGCCAAAGCGAAGTGGCGTGTTCTTCCCAAGTTATTTCTAACACCCCCTAAATAAAAAGAGCCGCCCCTTTCGGAACGGCTTATTAGATAGCTATATCACTGTATAGATTTTACACCAAATCCTGTGTGTTTGTCAACTATAATCCAGATTCTTTTATGACCGACCTTTTGAATTCCATAATGTACTCCTTGAATTCCTGTCTTTCCATTCCCCTAAAGGTATTGTAATGCCGACCATCGCAAATAGCTTGTAAAATAGCATCGGCAAATTCTTCGCTGTATCTGACCTTGAGTTTATGCAGCTCAACATCAATCGCCCGAACAATCATGCCCCGCATAGTCGAGTTGATACTTTCCTGCCGTTCAAGCCTTACCGCTGTCGGGTCACTTATAGTTTGGAACGACGGATTATTCATGTCGGGGCGCTGCGGTTCAATTGCTGCTTTCAATCTTTCGTGTATCTCGTCGCGATATTCGCTCTTGTATAGCCTGCAAAAATCGCTTACTACGCCAAATTTCAGTCTGTTCGCGACCACCCGACCCGAGACTTTTATTTGTTCGCCTCTTACCTTTGCGTCCATAATTGCCCCCCTATATCTTCTTGCCGTGCTTATACGGTCTTGTCTTGTTGTAAGCGCATTTCAAATCTATTGCGCCGCCTATGTCAATCCCGTATTGCCCGCAAAAATCAAGGATGCGGATAATGCAGTCTGCGAGTTCTACCGGGATTCCTTCGGGCTTGCGGTCGTTGAAATAAATCTCATTGTATCCGTGTCCGTTTCGGTATTCTTCCAGTGCTTCGGAGAGTTCCGAATGGCACAGGGCAAT
>CALNBC010000330.1 GCA_937874755.1 uncultured Clostridia bacterium | reverse complement strand
AT
Organism: uncultured Clostridia bacterium; assembly: GCA_937874755.1. Lineage (GTDB taxonomy): Bacteria > Bacillota > Clostridia > Christensenellales > CALWSW01 > CALNBC01. The sequence goes on along the minus strand of CALNBC010000330.1, from coordinate 3,858 downwards.
ATAGATGTGCCCACCTTTGCCAGTGAACTGCGCTCCTTCGCGAACGAAGGCGCGTGGATACTCGGCGGTTGCTGTGGAACTACGCCCGAGCACATAAAAGCGCTCTCTCAATCGGTGCGCGGCGTTACCCCTACGCCCATCGAGAAGAAGGACGAAACCGTCGTTTGCTCCTATGGCAAGGCGGCGTTCATACCCAACCCCCGAACAGGGGGCGCACCCGTCATAATAGGCGAGCGCATCAACCCTACGGGCAAGCCGCGCATGAAGCGCGCGCTCACCGAAGGCAATTACGACGTGCTGCTCTTAGACGCGGTCGCCCAGCAGGAGCAGGGTGCGGCAATACTGGACGTCAACGTCGGTTTGCCCGGGATTGACGAACCCGCGGTGCTAAAAAAAGCAGTCGAGTTAGTTCAATCTGTGACCGACCTTCCGCTCCAGTTGGATTCCTCCGACCCCAAGGCTCTCGAAGAAGCCATGAGGGTATACAACGGCAAACCGCTGGTAAATTCCGTCAGCGGGAAGGAAGCCTCCATGGCGGCAGTATACCCGCTCGTTCAGAAATACGGCGGTACAATCATCGCCCTCGCGCTGGACGATTCGGGCATACCCGATACCGCCGAGGGGAGACTTGCCATCGCCCGCAGGATAGTCGAAAGGGCGCATGAATACGGCATAGACAGGAAGGACATAATCGTCGACCCCCTCACCCTCACCGTCTCTACGGGCGAGGATTCGGCAAGGACCGTGCTAAAAACCATAGGGCTAATCCATAAAGAGCTTGGAGTAGCGACGGTCATAGGGCTTTCGAACATCTCCTTCGGTTTGCCAGACAGAGACGTGTTAAACGGGGCGTTTCTTTCCGTGGCGCTTTGCGCCGGGCTGGACGCCGCCATCGCCAACCCCGGCTCGGAAGCGGTGCAAAGGGCGTACCTCTCCCACCTCGCGCTGTTCGGCTTTGACCCAGGATTCGCGCGGTACATTGGCAAATTCGGTTCACAAACGGCAAACGCCGTGCAGGCATCTTTAAGCGAGACTTCGCTTCAAAAAGCCGTCGAACAAGGGCTCTCGGACGCCGCCGCGCGGCTCGCGGCGGAGCTTCTGGTAACCCGCCAGCCCCTTGACATAATCAATGGCAAAATTATACCCGCCCTCAATTCCATCGGCGAGGGTTACGAGCGGGGCAAGCTCTTCCTTCCCCAGCTGTTGATGAGCGCGCAGGCCGCAAAGTCGGCCTTCGAAGTGCTGCGCGCCGCCATGGGAACTTCGGCGGAATCGGGCGACAAAAAGCCCGTCGTGATTGCCACCGTCAAGGGAGACATACACGACATAGGCAAAAACATAGTAAAAGCGCTGCTCCAAAACTACGGCTTCTACGTCATAGACCTCGGGAAGGATGTTCCCCCCCAGACTATAGTAGACGCCGCCCGAGAATCGGGCGCGAGACTGGTCGGATTGAGCGCGCTTATGACCACCACAGTCCCCGCCATGGAGGAGACCATTGTTCTTCTCAAAGCGTCGGGACTTGGGTGCAAGACGGTTGTCGGCGGCGCGGTGCTCAGCGAAGAATACGCAAAGGCTATCGGCGCGGACTGCTACGCCAAGGATGCTATGGCGACCGTGCGTTACGCTCAGGAGGTCTATTCCGACTGACTGGGCATTGGAATAACAAACCGAAAGGAACATCAACATGGGCAAGATACTCGTTGCGGGCGGGGCGGGCTACATAGGCAGCCACATGCTCGACTGCCTTTCTATGCGCGGTATGGATGCAGTCGTCGCGGACAATCTCTCTACAGGGCACGCCGCCGCTGTCAAACATGGAGAGCTTATCGTGGGCGACATTCGTGACGCGAATTTCCTTAACGGGATTTTTAGCAAGCATAAAATAGACGGGGTAATAGACTTTGCCGCATTTTCGCTCGTGGGCGAGAGCTGCAGCGATCCCCTCAAGTATTACGCGAACAACGTAACAGGCACCATCGAGCTGCTTCGCGCCATGCACCGCCACAACGTGGGCAGCATCGTATTTTCTTCCACCGCCGCAGTGTACGGCGAGCCCGAGAAGCAGCCCATTGAGGAAACGGACAGAACCCTACCCACCAACCCCTACGGCGAAACCAAGCTCGCCATAGAGCGAATGCTCGGCTGGTGCGCAGAGGCGTACGGTATAAAGTACGCGTCGTTGCGCTATTTCAACGCGGCGGGCGCAGACCCCGCTTTCGGCATAGGCGAAGACCATTCGCCCGAGACCCACCTAATACCCATCGTGTTGAAAGCGGCGCTGGGCAAGCGCAGCCATGTCGGCATATACGGTACGGATTACCACACCAAGGACGGCACCTGCATAAGGGATTACATTCACGTGCTCGACCTAGCTAACGCTCATCTGCTCGCCCTCGAGTTCCTCGAAAAGGGCGGCGAGAGCGGCGTTTTCAACCTCGGGAACGGCAGCGGTTTCTCGGTGCTCGAAATCATCGAAGCGGCGCGCAGAGTGACGGGTATGGACATACCCGCAAGACCCGAAGCCAGGCGCGCAGGCGACCCTTCTGTGCTGGTCGCGTCCAACGAAAAAGCGGCGAGTGTTTTGGGCTGGAAGATAGAACACACCTCGATCGAGGACATAATCGCGTCAGCCTGGGAATGGCAAAGCGCGCACCCCGAAGGGTACGGGAAATAACTCGGCTATCTCCCATTTTGGGGTTATAGCTGAACAGAAAAGTAAAGGGACTATTGTGTCCAAAGGGACTATTGTGTCCCTTTTTTATTTGCTGAGACTCAACACTTTCTGTTCGCCCATCGAATTTTTGAACATTTATCCACTAGATTATGACATTTTTATAATTACTCTTTATTTTTTCGGGCGGGGTGCTATAATATGCAACGGACAAAAGGCAAATGCCAAAAATCATCGTCCATATTTCGGAGGAATGAAGTATGAAAAAGACACTGTTTTTACTGACGCTCGTGCTGACTCTTGGTCTGGCTTTCGGCGCCTGCACCGCCCCCGCTGCTGACGTCGTCCCCACAGACGATCAGGGCGCCGGCGACGTTACCGACGGAGAAGGAGAAGTCGTACCTCCTGAGGATGCCATCGAGCTCGCACCCCAGACTCTCACCGGCACCGCTACTGGCTTTGGCGGCGACGTGACCGCCACCATTGACATCGACAACACCGGAGCTATCACCGGCGTGACCGTCGAAACCCCTGGTGAGACCGAGGGCATCGGCGTAACCGCCGCTCCCGTAGTCGCCCAGGCGATCGTGGACGCCCAGTCTGTGAATGTCGACACTGTTTCCGGTGCGACCATGACCAGCAACGCTGTCATCGAAGCTGTTACCAACGCGCTCACCGAAGCCGGTCTGCTCGAAGTTTACAGCAAGTAAATCGCTAAATAAAAGAAGCGGGATCGAATGCGGTCCCGCTTTTTGTGTGCCATGGGTTGGTGCAGAGGCATATTTAAGGCATATTTAAGGGCACAAAAAATCCGGCGCAGCTTTCTGTTGGTTGCGCCGGATTCTCGTTACTTTTGTTTGGTATTCCTGTTGGCTGTTTCTATCTCGCCGTCTTCATCGCGGTTGGGCGACGGTTCGCCGGGCTTTATCTTTGGAATCTGCATCCCGGCAAGCTCCTGATACGAGGCGTATTCCTCGTCGAACTTTGGGGGCGTGGGCATCATACCGGTGGAGTCGGTCGTGGAAGATACGTTGCTTATATCTGGATAATTGCATGCATAGTCTATTTTTTTGTTGGTTCTATCGTCGCTTTTCTTTGTTTTCTTGCTTGACATCTCCGGCCTCCTAGGTTTTTACTTAGTCTGACCGAAAGACCGCAAATTATCCGCTGCGTTAAAGAACCCT
>CALNBC010000329.1 GCA_937874755.1 uncultured Clostridia bacterium | reverse complement strand
GCAGGCTGAGCAGGTCGCCGCCGTCGTCTATAATTATGTGCGGCGAGCAGGAGAGCGCCGCCTTAAGATGCTCTTTGTACTCGCCGTCCGTCGCACCGTACCAGGCGTACACGTTGACCCCAGACTCGGCGAGGGCGGCGCAAACGTCGTCTTTGGTGGAAAGGGGGTTCGAGCCTGTTGCGTGAACCTGCGCCCCGCCCGCCGCGAGCAGTTGGCAAAGCCGAGCGGTCTTCGCCTCGAGATGCACGCTGACCGTAATCCTCATGCCCGAAAAGGGTTTACTCGCGCTAAATTCCCTCTCGAGTATCGAAAGGAGGGGCATATGTGCGCGTACCCAGTCTATCTTCTGCCTGCCCGCGGGCGCGAGCGCTGCGTCCCTAATCATGCTCATGGTGAAAATCCTCCGTCATTATTCCGCTTCCATTTTAGCAGAAGGCGGAGCGGCGCACAAATAAATCAAAGCTCGCTATGCAGATTCGCGAAACGCAAACGGATTTTGCAAGAGTTTTGACAGACAAAATCGTATCGCTCTTCATGTAAATTTATATTGTTATGAGCCAAGAAGTCACTTAACCACCACATAGTCCTATTTTTGACATAATTAACAGTTTATTTCTATAAAAAGACCTTAAGGAAACTTTCAAAGAAATTAGAAATGTGACCAATCCGTGACTGGACAGGAATACAATCCCATTAACCTAGTAAAATGCACATGCATCCCCCCACATCCCACATCTAAAACAGGAGGACAATATGACCAAGAAACTAATCGCAATAGCTGCAGTAATCGTCATTGCCGCAGCCGCAGTCGTCGGCGGAACCCTGGCGTGGTTCACCGATGCGGACACCGCCACCAATGTGCTGACCACAGGGAACATCGACATAACACTGACCGAGACTGCAGTTGACGGTCAAACGGCAACCGTTAACCCCAAAGGCCTCGACATCCCCGACATCATGCCCGGCGATACAGTTCACAAAGACCCGAAAATTACAAACAATAGCGGCACAGAATCCGCCTGGATTCGCGCAAAGTTCACTGTAGCCAACACTAGTACCCCTGGTACTGCCGCATCCGGGGCTCTTATCGACCCCATCGTTACTGCTATTGACCTCGATATTGATGATGCCGTTTGGCTCAAGGGAAACGATGGCTGGTATTACCTGAAAGCTGCACTTCCTGCAACAGGTACTAATTCCGTGTATTTCTTCGAAGAGATTGAATTTGTCGGCGCTACATTCGGCAATGCATACCAGAACGCTTCCTTCAATGTTGTAATCAACGTCCAAGCGACCCAGGTTGATAACCAAGCCCTTCCTGCTGCTCCCGTACTTACTGACTATCAGGGTCTCGGCTGGCCTGCCTAATAAACAACCTTTAAACTATCAAAGGACTCCCTGGGCGGGGAGTCCCAGCCTGTCAAAGAAAAGGAGTTTTCACGCAAGC
>CALNBC010000328.1 GCA_937874755.1 uncultured Clostridia bacterium | reverse complement strand
CTTTAAGAAGTTGTGCAGGGATGCGTCCAGCGTGGATGCCGCGTTGACCACTCTGGGGAGGCTCAGCACCGCAGTGGGGGACATAGGGTTGCGAAGGTCGTAGGGGTCGTCCTTCATCTGGAAATAGGGGAGGGATTTGCCCCAGGCGTTGGCGGTGGTTTCCGTTTGACCGCCATTGCTGGCAGCGTAATACGCCTGAACCAGCCCTCCCGAGGAATTGGCGAGCACCTGCCCTTTCGTTGCGTTGACCGCGGCGATGACATTCGTCAAAGATGAGTCATAGCCCTTGTACACCTGGTCGGTTGAGGTGTCGACAATGTCGTAGGAAGCGGAAGGGGAAATCTTGCAGGCAGCGTAGCTCCTTGAGGTGACTGCCTGAGCCTTGAGCGCTTCTAAGGGGAAGGTGTTGCTCATTTCGTAGCCTACGACGCCGACGAGGTAGTCCTCCATGCCGACAGTGTTGGTGACGGCGAGCTTATAGCCGCCCAGACCGTCGGGAACGGCTCGGTAATTCATATCGCCCAGGTAGTGGCGCCAGCCATGTTGGCGGTTGTATTGCCGAAGCAAGCCCGACTGGCGAAGCAGAGTGAACTCCGTTCCGGAAAAAAGCACGTTGCTGCCACCGGTAGCCACAAGCTCGCTACCGACAAGGCGGATATTGATGTCCGACGAAACCGTCGCTCCGGTTTCCTTCAATATATATGTGCCCTTTACGCCGAGATTGATGTCGTCATTGCTTGCGGAAAGCCGTACCCTGATGTTGGAGTAGTCCGCCGCAGCCAAGGCGGGCAGGGCGATAAATGGCGTTAAGAAGGCGGCCGCCGACAAGGCCATGGTCAAAAATAAGGCGGCAAGTTTTCTCATTATAATCCTCCGTGGTTGGTCTTTATAGGTGCAGTTTATAGAAGTTATTATTCTTTAAGGCATTATATCAAAGTGCAGCCAATAAATACGCATTTGCCCCCGAATTTTGCAAATAGTTCACTTTTTCTTCTATTGTGTTTCTATTGTGTGAAGAAATTGTGTAGAAGAAAAGCAATAATCGCGGGGATAGGTTCATGTATACTGTTTTGCAATTAGTTGTGAGGATGTTTTTTACAAATGAAACTTTTTGCATGATAGGAATCGAGGTAATGCGATTTTGTTATATTAGTATTATCTCGGAGAGCTTTGGCGGCTCACGCTCCTGCGTGCACGCGCTGCGGGTGCCTTCGGCGAATTTCGACGCGCTCTGCCCGAATACGCTATTTTGTGCAAAAATGAAAGTTATCCTTGAATGACTTTGCATTTTTGTATATAATGGTATTCGACGAACTATGGCGTGCAGGAGAGTTGATTCGAGATTTCGCCAACGTTTCATACCATTTGTTCCTGCGCGTCCTGCATTGAATGTCTGCACTCGCTGAAGGTCGCGCTCTCAGAATGGCCAATCGCGACCCATCAGTAACGTGCAGACTTCTATATATTTATCCGAATTATCTGCAAACAATTGCACAATCAACAGGAGGAAACAATCATGGTAACTGCACTGGAAAAGCTCGGAATCATCAACCCCAAAGCCGTATACCGCAATCTTTCCCCCGCCCGCCTGGTGGAAAAGGCGCTGAGCCGCGGCGAAGGCCGCCTGTCCGCAACTGGGGCGCTGGTGGTAACCACCGGGAAATATACCGGTCGTTCCCCTAACGACAAGTTTACGGTCGATACCCCCGAAATTAGGGACGAGATCGACTGGAGCAAGGTCAACGTCGCCATTTCGGACGAAAAGTTCCAAGCCATAAAGAACCGCGTATGCGCTTACCTGCAGCGCAAGGAAATATTCGTTTTTGACGGGTTTGCCGGTGCGGACCCCAAGTACTCCAAGCGCTTCCGCGTAATAAACGAGCTCGCCTGCCAGAACCTATTCATCCACCAGCTGCTCATCCGCCCCACGGAAGACCAACTCGAAGGCTATGAGCCCGATTTCACCATAATCGCGGCTCCTGGCTTTAACTGCATACCCGAGTTGGACGGCACTCGCTCCGAAGCGGCGATAATCGTCAACTTCACCGAGAAGCTTGTGCTGATTTGCGGCAGCCAGTACAATGGCGAGATCAAAAAGTCTGTATTCTCAGTCATGAACTACCTCCTCCCCAAGGAAGGCGTGTTCCCGATGCACTGCTCCGCCAACGTCGGGGAAGAGGGCGATGTCGCAATTTTCTTCGGTCTTTCGGGCACTGGCAAAACCACCCTTTCCGCCGACCCGAACAGGCGCCTTATAGGCGACGACGAACACGGCTGGAGCGACGATGGCGTTTTCAACATGGAGGGCGGCTGCTTTGCGAAGTGCATAAACCTCTCCCGCGAGAACGAGCCCCAGATTTACGACGCTATTCGCTTCGGCTCCCTAGTCGAGAACGTAGTGATGGACGATGAGACCCGCGAATTCGACTTCGACGATGGCTCCATCACCGAAAACACCCGCGTGGGTTATCCTGTGGAGTTCATACCCAACTGCCTCATCCCAGGCTATGCAGGTCACCCCAAGACCGTCATCTTCCT
>CALNBC010000327.1 GCA_937874755.1 uncultured Clostridia bacterium | reverse complement strand
GTGGGACGATATTCGAGTATATGCTGCCGGGTATTTATACGGGCAGTATCGAAGACACTCTGCTAGGCGAAAGCATGAAAAACGCAGTCGCGCTGCAGCGCTCCGCAACTAAGGGGATTCCTTGGGGGGTCAGCGAGTCGGGGTATTACGCTTTCGACTTGTCGATGAATTACCAATACCGCGCATTCGGTCTTGAGGGGCTGGGAGTGCGTCCGGCGAGGGGGGAACGAGTTATCGCGCCTTACGCATCTGCCCTCGCAACGATGGAAGATCCCCATGCGGCGACGGAAAACCTGCGCGCGCTTGACGCTTTGGGCGCAAGGGGAAAATACGGCTTTTACGAAGCGCTGGATTTTACCCCCGAAAGGGTGGGGAGCGGTCACCGCATCGTGATGAGCTTCATGGCTCACCATGTCGGCATGAGCCTTGCAGCTATAGCGAACACATTATGCGACGGCGTGGTCGAGAAAGCGTTCATGTCCGTTCCCGGCGTGGAAGCCGCCTCGCTGTTGCTCGAAGAAAAACTACCGGACAGGACTATAATCATGCGTCAATACAGCAGAGCACTGCCCAAAAAGCCGACAGCTGCCTACGACGAGCTTGCGCCACTTTGCGCTGTAAGCGAAACTGCTTATCCCGAATTTTGCTTTCTGACCGGTGGAGCGCATATTGCCGCCAGCACCGACGGTAGGGCGAAAATCACATTCAAACAGGGTGAGCGGAAGGTGCTGTTTTGCCCATTCGACGAGGATAATGTCCGGGGTGAGCCTACTGTGGGCATCTTCGTTAACGGACAATTGACTTATGGGGATGCGGTAATCTCAGCTCACAGCATGGCCTTCAATCAAAAGAGGGACGGACTTTTTATAAAGACAGAGATTTTTGCCCCGCCGGACGAAAATTCCGCCCTATGGCTCGTCAACATCAAAAACGAGTCGAACGAGGAAAAAAAGGCAGAGGTATACGCCTATGCCTCTGTTGGATTGACGACGGTAAACGAAGCGAGGTCGCATAAGGCTTTCCACAAACTTTTTATAACCGCGCAGAGGCAGGACAAGAACACCATTTGCTTTACAAAGAACGACAGAGACAGCGAAAAGCGCACCGCTCTCTGGGCTAGGCTGCTATGCGACGGTGCAGTGGAAGCGGCAACAGACGGCTACGATTGCGTCGGCAGGGGGAATAGTATGAAGAAGGCTGCCTTTTTGACCCAGGGAATGCCTAAATCTGGTGTGCGCCATACTCCGCTGGAGCCCTGCGCTCTTTTCAGGACGGAAACCTCTGTTTCAGCGGGAAGATCTGCGACGATTGCCTTCGTTCTTGCGGCAGGAGACGAAGCGGAGGCTAAGCAGTCTATGGGTGCATATTCAAGCATTGCAAACGCGTTGGATATCCCGGGCATCTGCTCGATGTATGCGCGTGTGCGGCTGAAATACCTTGGGCTGGACGGAGAGGGTGCAAACGCCGTCAGGAAAAGGCTCTCTGCGCTATTGTTTCCGCACACCGCGACAGGTACAGACAGAATCCGCCTGCTCGGGATGAACACATTGGGCAGAAAATCTCTCTGGCGGCTGGGAATTTCCGGTGACCTGCCTATCGCTCTTGCGGAGGCAGAGTCTGCGCGCGATTACCCCAAAGCGAGACAGCTTGCAGATCTATGTCGTTACGCGTCGCTCTGCGGCGAGGAGTTCGACGCTGTGTTCATTTCGAACGAGCCTACGGGTTATGGCAGACCGGTCTCTGACGAATTAACGAGAATATCATGCGGATTAAGCCATGCAAAAGTGTTTTCCAAAAACGACATTTCGGAAGGCGAGCTTGGACTGCTGCGCGCCCTCGATTCGTCTTCGGACAAACGCCCTAAGAAGCGGGACAAGCTAAAGAAGCTCCCAAATGGTATGAATGCGCTGGCAATAAAGATGCCTCGCCTTTCCCACTTCAACGGGATAGGGGGGTTCGATGGCCAAGAATACGTTATGCGCCTCAAGGAAAGGCTGGCGTATTCCCCTTGGAGCAACGTGATCGCGCAGGAGGGCTTCGGTGCAATAGTCACCGAAAACGGTGGTGGTTTTACTTGGGCGAAGAACAGCTCGCTTTTCAAGCTTACGCCACATTCCAATGACCCAATCGACGGTCGCAACGGAGAGACCTTCGCCATACGGGACGAAGAAACCGGCGCGGTATACTCACCCACGCCGGATGGCACGGGGGAGTACATCGTGCGTCATGGCTATGGCTTCACGGAATTCACCTGCGGAAAGGAATCGCTTTACACAAAGCTTACGGCATTTGTTTCAAACGATGCAAAATGCTGGAAGCTGGAATTTACCAACCCGATGGACAAAAGACGGGAGCTCTCGGTATATTTCTGCGCCGAATGGCTACTTGGTCAGTCCGTACCGGAGAGGACGCTTTACGCCTGGGAATCGGAAGGTGTTTTGCTTGCGCGCACCGGCGGGCAGGAGGGAAGTGCTTATGCGTATCTTGAAGGTGCAGAATGGACCTGCTCTAGGGAGGAATTCTTCGGGCAGAACGTCCCCATGCTGGGCGCTAGCCTTCAGAAGCAACAAAGCGGCGGCAATGATGCCTGTGCCGCGTTCAAAAAGAGTGTTGTAGTCGAACCGGGCGAGACGGCAAATCTGCATGTAGTCATCGGCTTCGAAGAAACCGAAGACAAAGCGGTGGCTGTCGCTAAATCCTTCGAGCCTGAAATTGAACTTGTCAATGCGCAGAAGTTCTGGAAGAAAAAACTGGGCAGGATAAAAATCAAGACGAGCGACGGTGCGTTCGACAGGATGATGAACGGCTGGCTCTTGTACCAAGTCTACGCGGCAAGGCTAATTTCCCGGGCGGGCTGGTGGCAAACGGGCGGAGCCTTCGGCTTCAGGGATCAGCTTCAAGACGTGCTTGCGCTTGTCGAAGTAGACCCCATAAGGGTACGAGAGCAGTTGCTCTTATGCGCTGCGCACCAATATGAGTCCGGAGATGTCCAACATTGGTGGCATCCGCCTTATACGGGCGTTCAAACGAGGATTACGGACGACAGGCTGTTTTTACCCTTTGTCGCTTCAATTTACTCGAAGACCTCGGGAGACATCGGAGTATTCGATGAAGTAATTCCTTATCTCAAAGACGTGCCGATACCCGAAAACAGGCACGATATCTACCACGATGCGGAAACTTCTGAAAAAGCAGGTACGCTAAAAGAACATTGCCTGAAGGCGATTTACGCCTCCTTCCAAACAGGGGTGCACGATCTTCCGCTCATGGGCACGGGCGATTGGAATGACGGCATGGATTCGGTGGGGGATAAGGGCAAGGGCGAAAGCGTCTGGCTGGGGTGGTTCACCGTCGCAGTAATCGACAAATTTCTTCCTTATTGCGAAGGGGAAGACAGGCAAGCCCTTAAGCGCAAAGCGGAAGAACTGCGCGTCGCCCTCGACAAACACGGTTGGGACGGCGAGTGGTACCGACGCGCATTTTTTGACGACGGTTCTCCCCTCGGCAGTAAGGTAAACTCCGAATGCAGGATAGATCTAATCAGTCAGGCGTGGAGCGTGCTGGCGGGTGGACCCGAAAAGCGAACCAAGCTTGCCCTCGCTTCGGCGAGAAAGCTGCTGGTGGATCGAAGGTCGGGCATAATCAAGCTGCTCGACCCGCCTTTAGAAAACCAGCTACCCGTAGCAGGATATATCCAAAGCTACGCAAAAGGGTTGCGGGAAAATGGTGGGCAATACACCCATGGTGCGGTTTGGCTGATCATTGCAATGCTAAAATCAGGTCATGCAGAGGAAGCCGCGGAGCTATATTCGATGCTCAACCCTATTCGCCACAGCGACAATCCCATAATCGCGGAAATCTACCGCGGCGAGCCCTACGTTATGGCGGGGGACGCCTACGACGGTGAATGGCCTGGGCGCGCAGGCTGGACATGGTACACTGGCGCCGCTGCGTGGATGTATCGTGCAGGACTCGCGCTGATGGGTCTAAAAAAGGAAGGGGAAAGGGTTTGGCTGTCCGGCGGTGCGGAAAGATTTGCAAACTGTGAAGTGGAGTTCGATGGCAACCAGGTGGAGCGCGTAGACGAATAAATTGTTCGCGATACCATCAATGTGACACGATGGACATAGCGACTCAAGAGGCAGCTTTACCCTTAATCTTAAGCGTCCGTGCAATGCCGGTTTGCCAGAATAGAGCACCAACACCAAATATTCGCTTTTCGTCAAATACCCAGCGGATTGTGGCGGTCGCTGGGTATTGATAAAAACCTTAACCTAAATTATAATAGACATGTATAAACGACTACTAGTGTCGACCAATTTAATAAGCATATCTTTAAGCTGTCACAGGAGGAGAAAAAAATGAAAAGAAGAATCGGAATACTCACCGGCGGCGGAGACTGCCCCGGTCTTAACGCCGTTATCCGCGGCGTTGTCGAGGTTTGTTCCAAGTCGGACATCGAGGTTGTCGGGTTCTTGGCAGGTTGGCGCGGCGCGCTGAACGGCGACCACAGGATTCTTACCCCCGAGGATGTCGAAGGCATCCAGACCATGGGCGGTACTATACTCGAATCTTCCCGCACCAACGTCAAGAAGACGCCCAACGGCCCCGAAAAGATCATCGAAACCATGAAGAAGCTCGGCCTTGAAGCTCTCGTTGCCATCGGCGGCGATGATACCCTCGGCGTGGCAAACTTCCTGCGCAAGGAACACGGAGTAAACGTAGTCGGCGTCCCGAAGACTATCGACAACGATCTTTCCTGCACCGACTTTACCTTCGGATTCGATACCGCAGCCAACATCGCCATGGAGGCTATAGACCGCATCCGCACTACCGCCGCTTCCCACGCCCGTTGCTTCGTCGTAGAGTGCATGGGCAGGAGCTCTGGCTGGATTACCCTCCAGTCCGGCTGGGCAGCAGACGCTCATATCATCATCATCCCCGAATTCCCCATGAATATGGACGAAATCATGGAAATCGTCAAGAAGCGCTACAATCGCGGCAAACGGTACACAATCATCGCCGTAGCGGAAGGCGTTACTATAGAGGGTCTCGAGCAGGGCGACCTCGGGGTGGACGCCTTCGGTCACCCCCTTCTTGTCAACAGCCAACTCGCCAAGGATCTTGCCACCGCAATCGAAAAGCGTATGCGCGCAGACGAATCGCTGGACGAAAAGCGCAAGTATTTTGAATGCAGAAGCCTCGTTCTCGGTCATCTGCAGCGCGGCGGCGCTCCCTCTGCCTTCGACCGTGTGCTGGGCTCCCGCATGGGCGTCAAAGCGGGTGAACTGGTCGCCGCAGGTGACTATGGCAACATGGTCGCGCTCAAGGGAACGGAAATTGTCAAGGCAGATTTAGACGTAGCTGTTTCCGTCAGGAAGGACGTTCCCGCTTCCCTTTACGATGCCTGCAAGTATTACTTCCGTTAATAGAACTTCCAATGCCCCGCAGCGGATATCCGCTGCGGGCTTTTTGCTATTTTGGGCATACTGTTCGTTGAAAGGAGGTGTAAAAATGTCCCACAAAAAGAAGAACAGAAGCAAGAACAAAAACTTTGAGCAACAGCTTTCCAACCCACTGCTGGGAGGAGGTCTAAAAACCCCTTCGGACGTTCTAGGCAGCTACACAGGGGTAGGATGGTACGGAGAAGATCCAACGCAGGACATGGACGACCTTTAACAGAGCATAGTAAAATAGCATAGTAAAATCCCCCTTGTTCGAGGGGGATTTTAGGCTCTTACCGTTACCAGCTCTGTCCGTTCTTTTTGTCTTGCATGTCGCGGCTAATGCTTCCGTACTTCTGTTTAGCCTGGTCTACCTTTTGGGTGTCAGCCATGGGGGTGGGGTAAAGCCCGCGGCTGTGGAGTTCGCAAAATACGTCAAACTGGATGCTGTGTTCGTCGTTGAGAACGTCCATGAGTGTTTTTTTGAGCACCGGGTCGGCGCACTCGTTGGCAAAAGTATTGTAGTTTGACGTCAAAGCCTTCTGGGTGTTGAGCGCGTCAAAGAGAATTTCCTTGTCGGTATAGTTCTGGTCGTTTGTATTCATTTAGCACCTCCTAGTTGAGCTGGTTGTAAATCATATTGAAGTGGTTCTGATGTTTGTTTGCGATGTCGTTGAACTTGTCCTTGATGCACTGGTCGTTTGTGCCGCTCGCCAACATGCGGAATTTTTTTACCTCGAGTTCTTCGGAAGACAAGAGGTCGTTAATTGCACTGAGTTCTTTTTCAGTCAGGTTTGCCATTTAGCTATTAGCCTCCTTTAGGTTGATGGCAATAGTATTTCACCGTTTCGCGGCTTTATCCACAATTATGGAATTGATTAAAAAGTCCGCCTTCATGGCAACAATAACCGTATATGAATAGTAATATAACTTAGCAAAGTTCGGACAATATCGAACATAATTCAATAATAGTCCTGTATTTATGCGTTAATTTCCGGAAAATGCATTGTAATGAACGGTTCGATGTCTTATAATAGCCACATGCAAAGTATGCGCATTTAATAAAACGACGGTGGAGGTACACTCGCGATGGTGATTCTTGAACAGCGCATCCAAAAGGATGGCGCAGTAAAAGAGGGCGGTATACTCAAGGTAGACAGCTTTCTCAATCACCAGTGCGATATCGAACTATACAACGAGATGGGCAAAGAATTTGCGGCTCATTTCAAGCAGAAGATTACCAAGATTCTGACCATCGAGGCTTCGGGTATCGGCATTGCCTGCATAGCTGCACAGTACTTTCACTGCCCGGTAGTATTCGCAAAAAAAGCCAAATCTCTCAATTTAGACGGTTCTTTATACACAGCCACAGTTCACTCCTACACTTACGATAAAGAATACACGATCACCGGCTCCGTTCTGGTGATCGAAGGCAAACGGGGT
>CALNBC010000326.1 GCA_937874755.1 uncultured Clostridia bacterium | reverse complement strand
GGATACGATTATTCCGCATCTGCACTTGAGCTCCGAGCATCCGGAGGGCATACCCAGCGGATTTGGAAAGGCCTTCATGCTGGTGCTTGCGGTGACGCTGCACAATATTCCCGAGGGTATATCCGTTGCGCTCCCCATTTATTACGCGACAAACAGCAAGCGCCGCGCCCTGTTTTACACGTTTATTTCGGGTATTGCCGAACCCATTGGCGCACTCCTCGCCTGGCTGGTTTTGGCGCCGTACATCACCGCTTCGATGATGGGTGCATTATTTGCCATGGTAGCGGGAATAATGTTATACATCGCTTTTGAGGAATTATTGCCGAGCTCGCGGCAGTACGGACACGACAGACTCGCCTTGTGGTCGCTTTTTGCAGGGGTCTGTGTAATGCCAATAAGCATGGCAATATAAAATTCTATAATCCACAAAAAATGCGCCGAGCGATATGCTTGGCGTATTTTTATTCCTGTTTGGGCAAGCTATTAAACAGTAATCGCCCTGCATTTAGTAGCTGGCGATCAAGGAGGACTGTACTATGACCGAAATTGCTGAAAAGAAGCGTAGCTTTGAAATAATTTCGCCTGTTACGGGACTTTGCGCACCACTTATTCCGGACAGTCCTCCCGACAGATTGCAAAGCGCGGTTGCCATCGACCCTACAAACGGCAATATCGTTTCTCCGATTACAGGCGATTTAATTTACACCTCGCCTACTAACAACGCGTTTGCAGTCAGGACCGACGACGGCTTTACCGTGCGCGTCATCGTGGGTGACAGCGGTGTCGAGCAGGACGGCAGAGGCTTTACAAAAGTAGTTCAACCGGGCGAGCGGGTCACCGTCGGCAAGAAGGTGCTGGTCGCCGACCTCGAGGCTCTGCGCTCAAGAAACCGTCCCGTGCTCACCACAGTACTGCTCGAGGACAGGGAAAACGTAGAGCGCGTGGAGCTTTACGAGGGTGACGTCGAAGCCGGAACCAACGCCATAATGAGCGTGGTGTACTCGTACAGCAACCCAGCCGAGCAAAAGAGGCAGGCGCAAAGAAGAAGCCAGGTTACAAGAGGCAACGGTGCGATGCTCTAGTGTATAAGCACGAGTAAGCAAACCCTATCGTTATACCTTATACATAGAAAGCAGGCTTTGTTATTTCCAAGCCTGCTTTTATAGTTAGTTAAACCCCCGACCAGTACACAGAGCGCCTACACTTTGCCCTGTTCCTCGAGCATTTCTGCTAGGGTAAGCCATTGCTCTTCTAATTCAGCGGTTTTGACCTTAATTTCCTCTATTCTTGCGGAAATCTCCGTAACCCTTATGTAATCCGCAGCAATTTCGGGATCCGAAAGCTCCTCGGCAAGGGAATTTCGTTCCTCACCGAGCTCGTTATTCTCCCTTTCGAGCGCTCCTAGCCTAGCGCGCATCCGGCGAATGTTCGCCCGATTTTCCTTAACCAGCTGGTACTCGTCCGCCGCTTTGTTCTCTGCAGGCTTTTCTTCCTTTTCCGCAAGATACTGCTCCTTTTCCAACTCCTTTAAGAATTCGTCGTAATCCCCGTCGTAACTCGCCAGACCGTCGCCGTTTAGCAGGAATACCCTCGTAGCCAATTTATTGATGAAATAGCGGTCGTGGGAAATGATAAACAGCGTTCCGTCGAACTCCAGCAGAGCGGATTCCAGAGCCTCCCGAGATGCGATGTCCAGATGGTTTGTAGGCTCGTCCAGAAGGAGAAGGTTTGCGCCCGAAAGCATCAGCTTTAGCAGGCAAAGCCGCGCCCGCTCCCCGCCGGACAAATCACCGATGCGCTTAAAAACATCGTCCCCCTTAAAAAGAAAGCGCCCCAGGGCAGTGCGCACCGCTGTTTGAGTCATGGTCGGGTACGCGTCCCAAAGCTCGTCAATGACGTTCTTCTCCAGTGAAAGGGTAGACATATTCTGGTCATAATAACCGGTTTTTACCCCCGCGCCGAGCATCCGCCTTCCCGAATCGGGTTGCATCCTGCCCAATAGTATTTTGAAGAGAGTAGTCTTGCCGCTGCCGTTCGCTCCCAACAAAAAAGCGCGTTCGCCGTTCTTGATGAGAAGTTCTACGCCCGAAAATAGCGTCCTTCCGCCGAAGGACTTCGATAGATCGTCGCAGGCGACCACATCGTTCGTCACCGCTGGCGGCGCAAAGAAGCGAAAGTTCAGCGCTTCGGGATCCTCCTCGGGCTTGACTAAGGTTTCCTTCAGTCTCCCTATCTCCTTCAGCTTGCTCTCCGCAGTCTTGATATTGCGCTCCCTGTTCCACTGGCGCTGCTGGGTCACTATACCCTCTATGCGCTTAATTTCCTTCATGGTGTTTTTGTAATGCCGCGCGGCGAGATCCCGCTCGTGCGCCTTTTTTTGCATGAAGACTGAATAGCCGCCCGTGTAGCTTAGAAGCTGTCCGTTTTCTATCTCAAAGGTTCTGTCCGTCACCCTGTCCAGAAAATAGCGGTCGTGGGATATTACGATATACGCCCCGCGGTAGCTTTGCAGGTATTCCTCCAGCCATTCCACCGCGGAGATGTCCAGATGGTTCGTAGGCTCATCCAACAGGAGCAGATTCGCGCCCGAGAGCAACATCCTTGCTAGCAACACCTTAGCCTTTTCGCCGCCCGAAAGGGAGCGAACGTCCCTCGATTGCATTTCCTCGTCCACACCTAAGCCTAAAAGCGCAGAGTGTACCCTTGCCCTAAAGGTGTAGCCTCCCCCTCTTTCGAAGAACTCCGCGAGAGCATGCTGCCTTTTTACGAGGAAATCGAGCCTGTCTTCATCCTCTTCGCCGTTTATTTCGACGGCTATTCTCTTGATTTCTATTTCTGCCTCTATCAGGGGTTCAAAAACAGAAAGCACTTCTTCGTATGCCGTACGTTCGGAAAAGCTATCCGCGTGCTGGCGGACGTACC
>CALNBC010000325.1 GCA_937874755.1 uncultured Clostridia bacterium | reverse complement strand
TGCGCCTTCCCATCCGGTATGCGCTGACCTATCCAAAAAGGCTGGCTTCGCCCGTCAAAAGGCTCACCGCGTCCGACCTTGCAACGCTGCACTTCGAACTGCCGGACACAGGGCGTTTCCCGGCGCTGCGCATGGCGTACGAGGCACTCAGGGCGGGAGGCACCGCGACCGCCGTATACAATGCCGCAAACGAGGCCGCCGTGTCTGCCTTCCTGCAGGGCAAAACGGGGTTTATTGATATTCCAGATGCCATCGAGGGCGCTTTGAACGCAATTCCCGCCCGGGCTCCCGATTCCTTCGAGGAGATTCTGGAGGCGGACAGTCGCGCCCGGGAACACGTATTAAGTCACATTACGAGGTAAATATATGTCGGTTGTTTTGTCTATACTCGGCGCCATTGTCGTGCTCGGCGTGCTCATAGTCATCCACGAACTGGGTCATTTCGGTATGGCGAGGGCACTGGGGCTTAGAGTAGACGAGTTTGCAGTGGGGTTTGGCCCCAAGGTGCTGTCCAAAGAGCGCAAAGGAATACTGTATAGCCTGCGCGCATTCCCCCTGGGCGGGTTCTGCCGCTTCCACGGCGAGGATGAGGACAAAGGGGAAGACCCAACCGCATTCAACGCCCAAAAACCTTGGAAGCGCTTCCTCGTAATACTGGCGGGCGCGGTGATGAATATCGCCTTCGCCTACATTCTCGCTACCGTCACGCTTACGGCGTGGGGCGATTATGCCGCCACAGTAGAAAGCGTCGAGGTCGGCTCCCCTGCAGAAAATGCGGGAATGCACCAGGGCGATATAATCGTCGCAGTGAACGGAAAAACGGCGGCGTTTGACTTTGCCGCATTGGGCGAGATTCAGTCGGCCGACCCCGAAACGGGTGTCGAAATTGAGGTAAAGCGCGGTGATGAGTATCATACCCTTCGGGCAAAGGACCTCTTCGACGAAGCCGAAGGCAAAAACATGATAGGCATCATGATAAACTACGAGGGCAGGCGCGCTTTCACCCTCGGCGAGGCCTTGGGAACCGCGTGGGAGTTCCTCGTCTATTCGGCAAAGTCTCTGTTGAACTTCTTCGCCAACATACTGCGGATACCGAACCTCAGCGACCACATCATGGGTCCCGTGGGAACCATATCTGTCATAGGTCAGGCAGTGCGCTCGGGGTGGGAGAGCATATTCAGGCTGGCTCTCTACCTCAGCCTCAACCTCGGGATATTCAACCTTTTGCCCTTCCCCGGGCTGGACGGTGCAAGGCTGGTGTTCGTGCTCATCGAGATGATATTCAAAAAGCCCGTTCCAAGGGAAAAAGAAGGGCTTATTCACCTTGTGGGGCTGGGATTGCTGATGGTCTTCGTGATTTACGTCACAGTAGGGGACGTCGGCAGGCTCATCGGGGGCTAAACCATGTCAAAAAGGCAAGTTATGGTGGGCAGCGTCCCCATGGGCGGGGGCGCGCCCGTAACCGTTCAATCCATGTGCAACACCCACACCGCGGACGTAGACGCGACTGTAAAACAAATTCTCAGCCTCGAACAGGCAGGGTGCGAGATAGTGCGCGTTTCGGTGTACGACGAGGACTGTGCGAAAGCTGTCAAGCAAATTAAGCAGAGTATACACATCCCCCTGGTGGCGGACATTCATTTTGACCACCGCCTTGCGATTGCCGCTCTTATAAGCGGGGTGGACAAGCTTCGCATCAACCCGGGCAACATAGGCGGCGCGGCAAAGGTAAAAGAGCTTGCCGCCGCGGCTAAGGACCATGGCGCACCCATAAGGGTCGGCGTGAACGGCGGTTCCCTCGAACGGGAACTTCTCATAAAATACGGCGGTCCCACCGCTGATGCCCTTGCGGAAAGCGCTCTAGGTCACGCGGCATTGTTAGAGGGCGCGGGCTTTTACGACATCGTGCTCTCGGTGAAATCTTCGGACGTTAAGATGACCGTCGAAGCCAACCGAATACTGCACGAAAAGACCGATTACCCCCTGCACATAGGCGTTACCGAAGCAGGAGCGGGGGAGCAGGCGGTTATAAAATCCGCCGTCGGCGCGGGGACGCTTCTCATAGATGGAATAGGCGACACCATCAGGGTTTCGATTACCGGCGACCCGGTGAACGAACCTGCCGCGGCAATCGCAATACTCAAAGCAGCCGGGCTTCGCAGAGAAGGGGCGGAGATTATCTCCTGCCCGACCTGCGGTCGCTGTAAGGCGAATCTTCTTGAATACGTCGAAAGGGTTCGGGAAGTGCTCCCCCAAAAGGGCAGGTACTTCAAGGTAGCAGTCATGGGGTGCGCGGTAAACGGCCCGGGCGAAGCGAAGGAAGCGGATATGGGCATCGCCTTCGCCCCAAAGGGTTGCGTGCTCTTTGAAAAAGGCGAAAAAATTGCGTCGTTCCACGACTGGAATGAAGGAATTAGCGCCCTTATTACCCTGGCAAAGGGGTTTTCGGGCGAGTGACATATAATTGAGGATAAAATGAAAGACTGGCGTGCTCTATTGCGGCAGGGCGGTTGTGAGCGCTATGCCGATATACTTACTATGGACCGTGCGGTGCTGTCCGAAGCGGACGGGGTCATTACGGTCTGTTTTCTGTGCAAAGAAGCTGTTTCCGAGGAAGAAAGGCAGAATATATCCGCAGTCCTGTCTGTGCCATTTGAAGGACTCGGCCGAATCAATGTGGTAATAGACCGCCCCGCCCCACCTCCGGAAAACTCAAATACTATCTCGAACGGCGCTTCAGGCGGCGCGGGCAAGCCCGCCGCCGGGCGGCAGCTCTACGGCACGCAAAGCGCAACGGGTCAAATCGCCGCTATTTCCACCCTTGTGGCAGACACGAAAAAAGTAGTCATCGAGGGGGATGTCGTCCGCGCCGACGAATACGACCCCGAGGCCAAGTGGCAGAAACCGTTTTCATTCGATG
>CALNBC010000324.1 GCA_937874755.1 uncultured Clostridia bacterium | reverse complement strand
AGGGATATACGACTATTCCAGCACGAAAGAAGAAGTTGGCACATTGATGGACAGTCAAGGCATCACCTACACTATGGCGAATTATTCCGACGCGCTCATTCCCCTCGAATCGGGCTACGTCCCCACGACTTACTTTGTGGACGGCGAAGGCAACATTATGGGCGAGGGTCACATAGGCTCAAAGGACTACAAAGGATGGAGCGAAGTAATAGATGAACTCCTCAAAGACGTGGACTAGGTACATCCTTCCCGGCATTTTGCTCGCCAGTGGGCTGTTTATGATTGCAGTGGGCGTCACTCGGGGCGAAGCGCTGACGGTGTTCGCAAAAGCGGCTCGGGTGTGCCTTGAATGTATAGGTATAGGCTAAGATGGGCGCAAGATGAAGAAAAAGGGAAACATGCGCACTTGGGTGCAGGCGGTTTACACTGCGCTGACCAACGCCTACGCCATAGGCTTTGTCAAGGGGACGGTTTACAAAGGTCCCATAAAGAGCATCTGCGTTCCCGGGCTAAACTGCTACGCCTGCCCCGGCGCGATGGGAGCCTGCCCAATAGGCGCGCTTCAAGCTGTGCTGGGGAGTAGCAAGTACTACTTTTCGTACTATGTCGTCGGGTTTATGATAGCCTTCGGGGCGATTTGCGGCAGGCTTATCTGCGGCTTTTTATGCCCCTTTGGTTTCGTGCAGGACTTGTTGCACAAAATACCCTTCCCCAAGAAGAAGATCGCGACCTTCAAGGGCGACAACCAACTCCGCAAGCTGAAATACGTCGTCCTTGCGGTGCTGGTGGTAGCTTTGCCCATGCTGCTCACCAACGAAGCGGGGGTGGGGAGCCCTTGGTTCTGCAAGCTCGTTTGCCCCTCGGGTACGCTGGGCGGCGGGGTGCCCCTAATCGCGGTGAACGAGCAGCTTCGGGGCATGATAGGATGGCTCTTCAGTTGGAAGATGCTCGTGCTGGTCGCGATTGTCGTCTTGTCCGCAATTATTTACCGCCCGTTTTGCAAATACCTTTGCCCTTTGGGCGCAATTTACTCCTTTTTCAACAAAGTTTCATTTTACCGCATGGGCATCGACCCCGAAAAGTGCGTCAACTGCGGGGCGTGCGAGCGCGCCTGCAAAATGAATGTGCCGGTGCTTAAAGACCAGAACCACCCCGAGTGCATACGCTGCGGGGACTGCAAAAGGGCATGCCCCAAGGGCGCGATTTATTCGGGCTATGTCCGCAGTGGCGCGCATAAAATTAGGCGTACGGATAAAGCCGATTTGGCTTGATACCTGCTAAATTATGTGGCATTATGAAAATGATGGATACGGATGCAATCCGTAGCCACAATTATTCTAAACAGGAGGTCTACACAATGATGCCAGACTATTATTCCGACATCTTTGGGGGAGGGTACGGTTATTACGGTGGCTTAGGCAACATCGCATCCGCAGCCGGTCCCATACTCATCGTGTCCGCAGTATTGGCTTTGCTTCTCGCTATCTTCTTTCTTCCTAAACGCAATCAGGGCAAGTTCTCCCCCGTACTCAACAAGCTCTACAACTTCATGAACTTCAACGTCTATTGGCTGACGTATATCATCAAGTTCCTGTACGCTGCCTTGTCGATATACCTGTTTATCATGGGCATCTATACGATGTTCGCAGTGAACTTCTGGGCGGGGATTATGCTCATACTCAGCATATTCGTCGTTCGCGTCATATTCGAGAGCCTTTACGCCATGTTCTCCATACGCAACAACGTAGAAGACATCAACAGGAAAATGGGCACCGGTTCGGGCGGCTCGCCCTATATTCCCACCGCCCCCCAAAACGGCGGCGGATACACAGCTTCTGCCCCAAGAGAACCGCAAAGGCAGGGACAACAGTCTCAAGCAGCCCCTACCTATGCGCCCCCCGCTCCCGAACCCGAACCCGAACCCGACCCAAACAAATGCACCAACTGCGGGGCTACCATTCGCGAAGGCGCCATGTTCTGCGCTAACTGCGGCGCAAAGGTAAAGTAAAACATCAAAAAGCCATATAACAAGCAAAATGCCCGCGCATTAAACAGTGCGGGCATTTTCATTATTTACAAAGCTCAAAACTCAAATTAAATCAAATCAATGTCTACTGCTCTGCCAGCAGCTCCTTCATAAGCTTGTTGACCACCGCAGGATTCGCCTTGCCGCGGCTCGCCTTCATGACTTGCCCCACGAGGCTGGTCAGCGCCTTTTCCTTGCCGCCTCTGTAGTCCGCGACGGCTTTTTCGTTGGATGCGATGGCGGTCTTGCACATCTCGAGTATTGTGCTCTCGTCGCTCACCTGGGCGAGCCCCAGAGCTTTTACGAGTTCTTCGGGACTGCGCCGTTCGTCCGGTGTGAACATGGATTCCAGCACCTTAGAACCCGCCGAGCGGCTTATGGTGCCGCCTTCCACCAGCGAAATCAGGTCAGTAAGCCCTTTCGCGCCGAACCGGAGCTGGTCAAAGCCGGTTCCCGTATCGTTGCACAGGCGGGCGACGTCGCTCATCAGCCAGTTGGAAATGGATTTGGGCGCGGAGCCCAGGGTCACACATTCGTCGAACAGGTCGGAAATCACCTTGTCTCCCACGAGGAAATCCGCGTCGTATTCGGGCAGACCAAGCTCGCCCACATAGCGATTCCTGCGCACGTGGGGCAGCTCGGGGAGAGAAGCCCTTATACTGTTCAACCATTCGTCGTCCACCACTATGGGCATGATGTCCGGCTCGGGGAAGTAGAAGTAGTCCTGGGCGTCCTCCTTGGAGCGCATGGCGTAGTTCTCACCGCGTTCATCGTCCCAACGCAGGGTGTTTTGGGTGATTGTGCCGCCCTTTTGCAGTACCTTGCGCTGGCGATTCCTCTCGTACTCTATGGCGCGCACAGTGGCGGAAAGGGAGGCGATGTTCTTGGTCTCGGTGCGTGTGCCAAAGGGCGCGTCCGCAGACGGGCGCAGCGAAAGGTTGACGTCGCAGCGCATGGAGCCTTCCTCCATCCTGCAATTGCTGACGTCGGAATAAATCAGCACCGCGCGCAGGTGGTTCAAAAAGGCATAAACCTCGCCCGCCGTGCGAAAATCAGGCTCGGTGACTATCTCGATGAGCGGAATGCCGCAGCGGTTGCAGTCGAGGCGTGTTACTCCCGCTTCGTGTATCAGCTTGCCCGCGTCCTCCTCGATGTGGATGCGCGTTATGCCCACGCGCTTGGTATAGCTTGGTTTGTTGGCTTTGCCGTCCAGCGGGTCACCCTCGGGCACTCTTAGGTCGACGAACCCATCGTAGCACAGCGGAAGGTCGAACTGGCTGGTCTGGAACGCCTTTGGCAAATCGGGGTAGAAATAGTGCTTTCTGTCCTGCCTGGAATAGCGGTTTATCTTGCAGTCAAGGGCGAGCCCCGCCTTGATGCAGTACTCCACTACCTGCTTGTTCAGCGCGGGCAGCGTGCCCGGGAACGCTGTACAAACGGGGCAGATGTGGGTATTTTCCTCCGCACCGAATTCGGTGGAGCAGGTGCAGTATATCTTGGACTTTGTGGAAAGTTCCACGTGAACCTCAAGTCCGATTACAGTTTCGAATTCCATCTTTACCTCCCGTAAAGCGCGGCGCCGACGCGGTAGAGTGTTTCTTCGCACAGCGGCTTGGAAATCAGCTGGGCGCCTATGGGCATGCCGTTTTCATCCTTTGCGCAGGGCACCGACATCCCGCACAACCCCGCCACGTTGACCGAAACGGTGCAGATATCCGCGGCGTACATTTTGATTGGGTCGGCGTCCATCTCGCCGAACTTCCACGCGGTCACGGGGGTAACGGGGGCGAGCAGGCAGTCAAACCGCTCGAACACCGTCCTGTAATCCTCTATAATGAGCGTTCTGACCTGCTGGGCGCGCTTGTAATATGCGTCGTAATAACCCGAGGACAGGGCGAATGTGCCCATCAGTATGCGGCGCTTGACCTCCCAGCCGAAGCCTTCGGAGCGTGATTTGGTGTAAAGCTCGTCAATGTTTTGAGGGTTTTTAGTGGTGTAGCCAAAATTCACGCCGTTGAACTTGCCCAAGTTGGAGGCGGCCTCGGCGCAGGAGATTATGTAGTAAGCGGGCAGGGCGTATTCCACCCTGGGCAGATTGCAGCGCTCGACCGTCGCTCCCTTTTCGCGAAGTGCTTGCGCGGCGCGCATCACCGCGTCTTTGATGGCGGGGTCAATGCCTTCGACGAACAGCTCGTCGGGCATGCCAATGCGAATACCGTCCAGCCTTCCCGATTCGGCGGAAGCCGCGTAGTCAGGAACGGGGTGGGGGAGGGAGGCGGAGTCCAACGGGTCGTTGCCTGCGATTGCAGAAAGCACCATCGCATTGTCGTAAATCGTGCGGGTCATGGGACCGACCTGGTCGAGGGAGGACGCAAAGGCGACCACGCCGAAGCGGGACACTCTGCCGTAAGTGGGCTTCATTCCGACCACGCCGCAAAAGGACGCAGGCTGGCGGATGGAGCCGCCGGTGTCGGTGCCGAGCGAGAAGAAGGCCTGGTCCGCGGCGACCGAGTACCCCGCCTTATCCATCGATTCAAGGAC
>CALNBC010000323.1 GCA_937874755.1 uncultured Clostridia bacterium | reverse complement strand
CCGTCGCGCCCCTCATCTCCGCCAAGAACGGAGTGAATATCGAAGAGGTGCTGGAAGGCGTCGTCAAGTACATTCCTGCCCCCAAGGGCGACGAGGACGCCCCCCTCAAGGCGCTGATCTTCGACTCGTATTACGACAATTACAAGGGTGCGTTGTCCTACGTCCGCGTGTTTGACGGCAAGGTCAAAGCGGGGGACAGGATACGCTTTATGGCGAAGGGCAAAGAGTTCGACGTTACCGAGGTGGGTGCGTTCTCCCCGGGACTGCGCCCGCTGGACGAGCTCATCGCCGGGGACGTGGGGTACATCGCAGCATCCATTAAATCCGTGGGTGACACGACCGCGGGCGACACGATAACGAGCGCCGCAAGCCCTGCCAAGGAAGCCCTCCCGGGGTACAAGCCCGTGCAGCCCATGGTGTATTGCGGAATTTATCCCGCGGACGGCGCGGAGCTTGAAAGCCTGAGGGACGCCCTTGAGAAGCTCAAGCTCAACGACGCTGCGCTGGTGTTCGAACCGGAAACATCCCGGGCGCTGGGATTTGGTTTCAGGTGTGGTTTCCTCGGACTGCTGCACATGGAAGTCATGCAGGAGCGGCTAGAGCGCGAGTTCGACATAGACCTCGTCACCACCGCGCCCAGCGTAATTTATAAGGTATACAAGATGGACGGCGAGTGCATCGAGCTGGACAATCCCGCCAATCTGCCCGACCCTTCCACCATAGACTACATAGAAGAGCCAATCGTCAAGGCGAACATAATGACCCCCAAGGACTATACTGGCACTATAATGGAGCTTTGCCAGGAAAAGCGCGGCGAATTCATCGACATGGAATACGTGGACAGTTCCCGTGTCGACATTCATTACACGATGCCGCTGAATGAGGTCATATTCGACTTTTTCGACCAGCTCAAGTCGAGAACCAGGGGCTACGCTTCCTTTGACTACGAGCTCAAGGGCTACAAGCAATCCGAAATGGTCAAGCTGGACTTCCTGCTAAACGGTGAAATATGCGACGCGCTTTCCACAATAGTGCATAAGGACAGGGCATACCCCAGGGGTAGAGCGGTCGCCGAAAAGCTGAAGGACGTCATCCCGAGGCAGCAGTTCGAAATCCCCATCCAGGCGGCTATCGGGGGGAAAGTAATCGCCAGGGAAACAGTCAAGGCAGTGCGCAAGGACGTGGTCGCCAAGTGCTACGGTGGCGACATTTCCCGAAAGAAGAAACTGCTCGAAAAGCAAAAGGAAGGCAAGAAGCGCATGCGTCAGGTCGGTTCGGTCTCCATCCCGAGCGACGCGTTCATGACCGTACTAAGGATCAACTGATGCTTGGGCTGTACGTTCACATTCCTTTTTGCGCTCAAAAATGCCGCTATTGCGACTTTTTGTCCTTCGGCGGCGCAAGCGGGGGGGACATGGCGGAATACCTGTCCCTCCTTTTGGCGGAAATAGACCTTCTGCCAAAGCAGGGCGGCGCGCTCTCCTCGGTTTTTATCGGCGGCGGAACGCCCTCGCTGCTGCTGTGCGGCGACATCCCGCGCATACTTAGCAAGGTGGGGGAGAATTACGACCTTTCGGGAGCAGAGATAACCGCAGAGGCAAACCCGGGCACCTTGGACGAAGCAAAGCTCGCCGCGTGGAGGCGGGCGGGGGTGAACAGGCTGAGCCTCGGGCTCCAAAGCATGGACGATGCGGAGCTAAAAAGGTTGGGTCGCATTCACAGCGAACGGCAGGCGGTCGCCGCCTTCGAGCTGGCGAGAAAAGCGGGTTTCGAAAATATCAATGTTGATATGATGTACGGCATTCCCGGTCAGACCGAATCTTCGTGCCTATCATCTTTGGAAAAGGTCGTCAAGTTAAACCCTGGGCACATAAGTTTTTATTCGCTGATACTCGAAGAAGGCACACTCTTATATAATGATGTTTCTTCCGGCAAAGAAGAGCTGCCGGATGAAGATGAAGCGGCGAATATGGG
>CALNBC010000322.1 GCA_937874755.1 uncultured Clostridia bacterium | reverse complement strand
GCGCCCTGGTACGCTGGCACATGTACGACCTGGACGGCAAGGCGAAGGAAAAGACGCTGAAGAAACAGTTCGTCAAATGGGGGAAAGAGTTCGTGCTCGACCTTGCAGCTCTGCGCGAAGCGGACGTCATCGGCTCGGGCATATCCAGCGGAACCGTGGCGACGGCGGCGCGCTGGCGGCGGGTGCTGGCGGAAATGATACAAAACAACACGCCTTTTTCGGAAAACGAACTGAACATTACCGGTGAAGAAATAGCCAAGCTAGGCTTTTCGGGCAAACAGATAGGCGCGGTCAAGCGCGAATTGTGGATGCGATGCGCAGTCTATCCCAAGGAAAATGAGAAAAAACGCCTGCTTCGCCTTGTACAGGGAATGGGCGGAAAAAAGCACAAATGACACATTTACGGTGGTAATCACGCCATGCAGATAAAATTTCTTACGCTATTCTCCGGCAGCTCCGGGAACTGCGCCCTGCTTGCCACAGAGGGCGCAAAACTGCTCATAGACGCGGGCAAACCCGGCACTGCAATCCTACAACAGCTAGACAAGCTGAAGTTTGATACCTCGTCGCTGAACGGAATACTCGTCACCCACGAGCACACAGACCACGCGAAGGGCGTGGGAGTGCTGTCCAGAAAGTACGACATTCCCGTTTATGCCACCGCTGCCACCTTCGCGGCTATGGAAAAAACTATCGGTCCGCTTGCAACTAAGAACCAAATGGTCATTTGCGCGGGAAGCGAGTTTTGCGTAGGCAACATTTGCGTGCAGCCCCTTTCCATACCCCACGACGCCGCGGACCCCGTGGGCTTTATGCTGCGGTGCGCCGGACGCATGGTGGCGCAGCTCACTGACCTGGGCTATATGCCCAAGAACATACTCGAGGTCGCTTCAGAAGCGGACCTGGTCGTGCTGGAGAGCAACCACGACATCGAAATGCTGAAAAACGGTCCGTATCCCGCCATGCTCAAAAAGCGCGTGCTGGGCAGGCGCGGGCATCTCTCCAACGACACCGCGGCTGATTCGGCGATAACTCTCGCTTGCCGCGGGGTGAACACCATAGTGCTCGGGCACCTGAGCGCCCAGAACAATACCGAGACCGTCGCTTACAAGACGGTCGCAAACGCGCTCAGTCGAGAAGGTTTGTGCCTTGGTGAGGACATTCAACTCGAGGTCGCCCCACGGGAGGGTCCCAGAGTGGCATTCGACCTTAGCGTTTAGGAATGCGAGTATTTTTACCCCTTTACAATTGGTATTTATATGAGAACAATTTCAGAGAATCAGATATCCGAACTGGTGGCGTCGCTCTTTTTGAGTTGCGCCTATTGCGTTACCGATGACGTCTCAAACGCTGTCGAAGCTGCGCTAATTTCTGAGGAATCCCCAGCGGGCAAAGCCGCTCTCGCCCAGATACTCGAAAACCACAAAATCGCGAGGGAGCAGCACCTGCCCATTTGCCAGGATACAGGCATGGCGGTAGTCTTCGCTAAGGTGGGCTGCGGGTGCGTCATCGACGGCGATTTTGCCGCTGCGGTCAACGCGGGGGTGCGAAGGGCGTACAGTGAGGGATACCTTCGCAAATCGGTAGTGGCGGACCCGCTCTTTGAGCGGCGCAACACAAAAGACAATACCCCCACGATAATCCACCTCGAACTCGTGCCCGGCGATGGGCTCGAGCTCACCGTTACCGCCAAGGGCTTTGGCAGCGAGAACATGAGCGCAATCAAGATGCTCTCTCCTAGTGACGGTGTGGGCGGCGTTATCGACTTCGTGGTGGATACGGTGGGCAAAGCAGGCCCGAACCCCTGCCCGCCGGTAATCGTGGGCGTCGGGATAGGCGGCACCATGGAATACGCCGCGCTGCTCGCCAAGCAGGCCGCGATACGCAACGTAGGCAGTCGCAACGAGGACGAACGCTACGCTAAGCTCGAGGACGAACTGCTGCGGCGCATAAACTGCTTGGGCATAGGACCTGCGGGAACGGGCGGGCGGACGACGGCGCTAGGGGTGAACGTGCTGTTCGCGCCGACGCACATAGCCGGACTGCCTGTGGCGGTAAATATCTGCTGCCACGCCGCGAGGCACGCAAAAGGGTCAATTTAGCCGTATTTTGCTTAATTTAGACATTTTATGTGATATTTCCTCGATTGCCTCTTTATTTGAAAGGTCATCCCCATGAAGATAACTCTCCCCATGGATAAAAACACCGCGGCTGCCCTAACTGCGGGGGATAATCTGCTGCTTACCGGTGCGCTGTACGTCGCCCGGGACGCGGCGCACAAGCGCCTTATCACCCTGCTCGACAATGGCGAGCCCCTGCCCTTTTCCGTAGTGGGCGAGACCATCTATTATGCGGGGCCCTCCCCCGCACCCGCGGGGCGCGTCATAGGCTCCGCAGGACCAACGACCTCGGGCAGGATGGATAAATATACGCCCGCTCTACTCGACCTTGGACTCGTTTGCACCATTGGCAAGGGTGCGAGGAGCGCGGCGGTGGTGGATTCGATGGTGAAGAACGGAGCGGTTTACCTCGGGGTGACTGGTGGCGCGGCAGCTTTGGTGGCGAACTGCGTCAAAAGAAGCGAAGTGGTCTGCTACGAGGATCTCGGTCCCGAAGCAGTCCGCAGGATATGGGTGAAGGATATGCCCGCGGTGGTGCTCGTCGATTCCCACGGGAACGATCTTTATGCGATAGGGAGAGCGCAGTACGAAATTCCGTTTGTGGAATAGGCATTTCATATGTCAATTATCGCGTATTGAAATTAGCTGTCCAAAATAAGAGCGAGGCGAATGCCCCGCTTTTTTGTTGGCTTTCTTAATCGATTTCCTTAACTGTATTTTGAGATTGAGATGTACAGCTTGCCCTTTTTACTGATTCCGATTATCCCCGAGTAGACGAACCTCCCAAAGCCCCTCACCGACACTATTTCCCCCTCCTTGAGCATCCTGCTGTTGTTTTTGCAGGGGGCGGAATCAACGAACACGCGCTCCCTTGTGAAAAGATCCGCGCTTTGCTCCCGGGAGAGGGAATACGCCTTTGCAATCACCGCGTCCGCCCGTTCGGACGCGGTCTGCAGCTTTTGCTCAACTAGTGTAAAAAGCGGTCCATCGGGTGGCTGTGCAAGTACATTGCACCTGACTTTCTGCCTGCCCACAGCCGCTAGGTTCTCGCCCAACCATCCCGCGACACAAGCGAGGCAAAAGGCGAAAGCAGTGTCCTTTCGCACCGCAATGTCCCCGAGAACGCTGCGCTCCACCCCGAGACCGAGTATCGCCCCCAGCACGTCCCTGTGGGATAATTCCGCTCCGAAGCGACCGGCTGTAGCAGTTATGCCGAGGCAGGCAATCGGTAAGTCCTCTGCAAAACCGGATTCGTTATCCCCAAACCGTGCAACCCGCCTTTCGCAATCCTGCGCTCCGCCGTAAAGCGCATAGGGCGATGCGAGTTCGCCCTTCATCGAAAATAGCGCCGCCTGATCGTCCAAGTTCAAAAAGCCTGTAAAGGTGGATTGACCCGAGTATGCGGCTCTTTCGGACAGCTCATAAAAGCGCTTCTTCAGCTGCGTTTTGTCTTTTTCCATGGGTTTATTATACCGATAATGCTCCGCCACCGCCAGGGGCAGAATGCCCTATTCTATGACCGAACCCTGCCAGTAGGCTGTACTTTAATATGAAGATTTGCTATCATCTGGAGCAGTTTTGCATTGCGACTTTGCTTTTAACTTAGGGGATTGGAGCAAAGCCAGATTCTATCTTTGCCATTTATACTATCGGATACAGCTTTCGTTCGATTTGTTGTTGGGCGGGCGCACTGCATTTGGCGGGGTGGCATTTGTATTCACTTCCCTTATCTGGTATATTTCGATATATATTGAATCTTTGAACCCCTTGGAGGAGCACATGCGCATCAACACTAAAAGGCTCGCCGCCGTTTTTCTGGCGCTCGCACTGCTGACTTTCGCCTCTTGTTCAAACGAAGCGTCGCCTCTGCCTACTCCGTTTGAGGAGGTCGTTGGCACTCCC
>CALNBC010000321.1 GCA_937874755.1 uncultured Clostridia bacterium | reverse complement strand
TTGGCGCAGGTCTTTGGGGCTATCGCCGCGGCGGACGTCAACATCGACATGATAAGCCAAAGCGCGCCCGTCGACGGCAAGGTAGACATTTCCTTCACCCTGCCCGACGGCTCGCTGCCCGCCGCCCTTGCCGCCCTCGAACCTTGGAAGGGCAGCCTGCACTACACCAGCGGTCTCGCCAAGCTCTCCGTCGAGGGTTTTGGCATGGAGCACCGCCCGGGTATTGCGGCGCGAATGTTCCGCGTTCTGGCGGACGCGGGTGTCGCCGTTCGGCTGGTGACCACCAGCGAGACCAAAATCAGCTACTGCATAGACAAAAAGGATTTGAGCGCCGCTGTCGAATCCACCAAGCAGGCATTCGGAGTGTAGACCAGGGTGCAGGAAAAATCCCGGGAGCAGACAGCTCTCGGGATTATTGTTTTGCTCGTGCTCGTTAAAGGAGCCTGCCGCCCGTCAAATCGATGCAGGCGCCAATGGCAAACGCGGTCTTTTTCGAAGCGAGCATGACGCACATCCAGCCCATGTCCTCGGGCTCGGCGATGCGCCCTATGGGACTTCTTCGCTCGATTACCGCCAGCTCCTTCGCCCACTCCTTTGGCTGTTCCCGTTCTTTTTTTGCCTGGGTCTGGTTGCGCACGAACCCGGGCATTATGCCGTTGACGTGGATTCCGTACTTCGTAACTTCCGCCGCCAAGGATTTGGTGAAGCCCATGTTGCCCGCCTTCGAGGTGACGTAGTGCGTCTGCCCCGGGGAGGTGGAGGACACGCTCGCCTTGGACAGCACGTTTATTATGTGCGCCCCTGAAAAGCCGCGGCTTAGCACATGGCGCACCATTTCGCGGCAGCAAAGGAACATGCTCGAGGTGTTGTTTCTAACCATGCGCTCGTAGTATTCGAGGCTCATGTCTTTTACTTCCACCGCATTGAAATCCACCATACCTGCGTTGTTGACCAGCACGTCCACAGCGCCAAAGCGCGCAATCGCCTGCGAAAAGAGGGAGGCGACCTCTTCCTCGAGACTTACGTCCGCCCGCAGGGCGACGGCTTTGCACCTGTGGTTTTGCGTCAATTCCTCGGCGAAAGCCCTCGCCTGGGGTTCGTCCGAGCGATAATTGACGACCACATTCGCGCCCTCTGCGGCAAAGGCTTTGCTGATTCCCGAACCTATTCCCTTGGAGCCGCCCGTCACGATGACTGTTTTTCCGCCTATTCCGAGTTCCATGCGCACATACTCCTTTCGCAATAAAAACTATGAAACTGACAATATATACAATATATAAACAGCCCGGCGCAATGTCAATCTTTGGCGCAACCCCAAAAAGCAAAATACCCCGCGAATCGCTTCTTGGGGGTATTTTAACTCATGCGTATTTTTGCAAGCCTTAGCTTCTGGCGAGGTATGTGTCTATGAACACGCCTATGTCGCCGTCCATGACGGCGTTGATGTTGCCGACTTCGACCCCTGTCCTGTGGTCCTTGACCAGAGTGTACGGCTGGAAGACGTAGGAGCGAATCTGGCTGCCCCATTCGATGCGCTTCATTTCGCCCTTGATTTGCGCCATCTTTTCCATTTCCTCGCGCTCTTTAATCTCTGCCAGTTTGCCGCGCAGCATCTTCATGGCGGTCTCTTTGTTCTGCAGCTGGCTGCGCTCGTTCTGGCACTGGACGACTATCCCCGTGGGGATGTGCGTTATGCGTATGGCGGAGGAGGTTTTGTTGACGTGCTGCCCGCCCGCGCCCGAGGAACGGTAAACGTCTATGCGAAGGTCGTCGGGGTCGATGACGACTTCGCCGTCGTCGAGCACGGGGGTTACG
>CALNBC010000320.1 GCA_937874755.1 uncultured Clostridia bacterium | reverse complement strand
CTCTGTGTCTTCCTTGTCCGGCACCTCAGCGGCGGAAGGTCCGCAAAGAAGGTTGTTCTCGGGGGTCGGGTGCATTCCGCCGCCCTTTGATTCCTCGAGCTTGCCCTCTTTTATGAGCCCTGAGAGTATCGCCACGCCGCCCACGTACGCAGGGGGGGTGGATTTGTCGAATATGGCTATGGTGCCTTTTCTGTTGTGTATGGTGTAGATGCGATCCTTAGCCATCTCGGCGATATCGTCCGCGTATATGCCCGCCGCGTTGATCAGGAACCTGGTCTTGATGATGCCTTTGTCCGTCACTAGCGCGGAAATCTTGTCGCCATCTAAGTCCACCGCGCAGGCTGTGGCGTTGAAAATGAATTTTACGCCGTTGACCACCGCGTTTTCGCCCAGTGCCACGCAGACGTAGGGGGTTTCCACAAACCCCTGCGAGGGGAGGTAGAGGGCGGCTTTAGCGTCTATGTTTTGCTCGATGAGCCCGGGTTCAATCTCCTTAGCCCGCACGCCATCTACTATCGCAATGTCGTCCACGCCGTTCAGCGCGCCGATATAGAAGTGCTCCGCCAGTGTCTTTATCTCTTTGAGGTCGGTCACGACGTGAAGGTAGCCGAGCTTCTTCATGCCTACGTTGAGTTCGCGCTCCCAGTCGGAATAGCGGCGGTTGCCTTTGACGTTCATTTCGGTCTTCAAAGTGCCCGGCTTGCAAGCCATTCCGTGGTGGATGCAGCCGTTGTTCGCCTTGGACGCGCCTGTGCAAACATCATCGTCCTTTTCCACAACGATTATCTTTAGGTTGTACTTGCAAAGCTCGCGAGCGATGGCGCACCCTATGATGCCCGCGCCGACTATGACAACGTCCGCGCTGTCTATCTCGCCTATCGCCCTGCCCTTTTCTTCAAACGGGGCATAGTCCTTCTTAGGGATTTGCAGCCCTGTTACGGTCATGTCGCTGACGGCATTCCTTATTCCGGGGTAGTGGGCGGCCGCGTGCCCTACATCGATAAGGGTGTTCCAGGAACCGCATTCCCCCGAAAGGGTTGCAATGGCCCTGTCGTCAACCTTAGCATGAACTCGCTCGTTCGGAAATGTCTGAGCCAGCATCTCGTTTACCGATTTTTCAAGTTGTTCGTGCATTCTCTCACCTTCCATAAAAGATTGATTATAAGCTAGTTTGAGATGCGACCTAGCAGAAAGCCTTGGAACTGCCTTGTGTTTGCTCGCTTACTCTTGCTCGTCAATGTAATTTATTCCGTACTTTATGGGCATATTGCTGTTGAACACTGCAGCAATGTTCAACGGGAATTGTTAAAAATTTATTGTATGTTTTACCGTACTTTGATAGTCAAAGATAGTCAAAAAAATAAATGCGCCGTGTCTTTGTTTTATGATAAATACAGTTTATGCCCGCCAATTGCTATTGTCAATACCCCAAAAATAAATATCATATGCACAGCAAAAATAAACACTATTACACCATTCTATTTCAGCTGCTTGACAACTTGCTACCCTTATGTTATTTGTTTAGTGTAGGTACATTGTCGACCTATTTATTTCTGTGTTATAGTATGTTTTTCCGTAAGTTATGCCCAAGCTCTTATAACCCCCTTTCTGGAGGCTGTGAATGATAAAAATATTGACCGCATTCAAGGTAGTAGACGATTTTGACGACATACTTCCCGACGACTGGGAGAACCTCGGCACCGCTTCCCCGGATACGAGTTACAGCAAACGAATATTGAACTGCTTTGACGAGGCTGCCCTTGAGAACGCGCTGCTGCTCAAAGATAAATACATCTCTGCGGGCGAGAGCGTCCAGCTCACCGCGCTGACTGTCTGCCCGGGCTACTCCTCGCACATCATCAAAAATCTTCCGGCTATTAAGTTCGACAGGGTTTGCGTAATAGAGACCAC
The DNA here is from genome assembly GCA_937874755.1 of uncultured Clostridia bacterium. GTDB lineage: Bacteria > Bacillota > Clostridia > Christensenellales > CALWSW01 > CALNBC01. The sequence continues at coordinate 1,370 of CALNBC010000320.1, read as the reverse complement.
CGCGGATCTTCGCTTCGACCCCCTCGCCACCGCCTCGCTGATAGGTGATTTTGCACAGGCCGACGGCGGGTTCGACCTCATACTCACAGGCAAACAGGCACCGCCCGCAAACAGCAGCATAGTGCCCTTTGCACTGGCGGGACTGCTCAATATGGATTTAATTTCGGACGTAGTGGAGTTTTCGGTTTCCGAACACCCCACTAGAATCGGCGTGACACACGCCCTGGACGAGGGCGTTGCCGTCGAGAGCGCGGCGCTGCCCCTCGTATGCACCATGGGCAACACTACCCATTCCTACCTTCGTGTGCCCACCCTCAGGGAAAAGCTGGCGACCAAGTCCTACTCCCCTGAGGAATACGAGGCAATCCCCTCCGCAAACGGCGGGTTTGTGCTAAAATCGCTCATGCGCGAGCACGACGAAAGGCAGTGCGAGTTCGTCGGAGGCTCCACACCGGGCGAGATGGCAGCCGCTGTTTTCGAGAAATACCTCAAAAGGGTGAAGCTATGAGCGCGGCAATCGTACTGTACGCCGACCGCCTCCCTGGGTCCGGCGCAGCCGGTTACGGCGAGTTTTCCGCATCCCTTTCGGGGATGGTATCCGCCGCAAGGCAGGCCGGGGAAGGCGAAGTCGCAATCTGGGCGCTGTGCGCTACAAGCGAAGCGGCAGACCGTTTAAAAGAACCTCTTAACAGTGAAGCTGCTAAAAAAAGGGCAAATGTACTTTTTGCCATAAACTCTGCTTTTTTTGCGGAACCTGCCGCCCGTTGCGCGGCTGCCGCAAAGCCCCTCATCTCACTTTTTGAGTCTGAAAAACCGAGCTTGGTGCTCTTCGAGGACTACATACGCTCCCGCGAGCTTGCGGCGCGCCTCGCCTTTAGCGCAAAGGCGGCGTACATGACCGAGGTGCGCGGCTTCGAGCGTGGCAGCGCGCTGTCCCTTCGCCGTTCTTCGTACAATGCGAACCTTACAGCTGTGATGGAAATCCCCTTGCCGACGGCCGGGCACCCCTGCATCTTTACGGTTGTACCCGGGGACTTTCCCGCGCTTGCGGAAGAATCCGGGCAAAATGCGTTTGCGCCGCAAAGAAGGATAGTCGAGCTCCCCCCACAAAGCGACCCTGGGCAAAGCGACGCGAAATTGCTGCCAGCCAAGGTCGAAACGGGGTTAAAATCCGCCAAGAGGGTCGTGGTATGCGGGCATGGCATAGGCAGCGGTGAAAAAGTTACCGCCGCCAAGAGGCTTGCCGACGCATTCTCCGCGTCCCTCGCGGGTACGCGACCTACGGTTATAGACGGCTGGATAGACCACAGCCAGCTCGTGGGCATCTCCGGCACTTTCATAAAGCCCGAAATCTGCATAATACTCGGCGC
>CALNBC010000319.1 GCA_937874755.1 uncultured Clostridia bacterium | reverse complement strand
ATACCATGGGTCGTATGCACTCCGACGCTCAGTTCGCCGGCTCCTCCTCCGTTCCCGCCCACGTCGAAATGATGGGGCTTATCGGGATGGGCAACAACCCCATGGTCGGTGCCTCCGTCGCTGTGGCTGTCGCGATTGAGCAGGCTTCCAAGTAAAAGTGTCAAACTGAAACTGTGTATGTGCAGTTATAATCAGGGGTAGCAAATGCGCCCCTGATTTTTCTCTTTTTCTCCTTTTCGCGTTTTTATGTGCAGTATTCACACTCTTTCGCGTTTTTGAAATTATGTTTGCACGAATATTCGTAATACTGCGCTTATACTTCAAAATTTTGTGTGATAATTCACTTTTTTCTGTTTTACATCATTGCACATTCCTCACAATTCTGCTATATTTTATATAAGACATTAAATACCATTCACTGTCTGTAAACGGGGTTAACCCGTTCGGGGGGATCCGACCAGTCCTTCCTATACAGAGCTCTCTTTTCCCTCCCCCTTCTCATGAGAAGCCTTCCTGCCGACCACAGGAAGGCTTCGTTTATTATATTATGGGTTCAATTCCGATTGTGAAGCGCTTTCGTTTAATTACATATTGCTTATTGTAAAAACATATGTTAAAATATTATCAGCAAAGTCGCATCCTCATGCGCTCCGCGCGGCTTGGTAGATGTGGCGATGTTACGATATGTATTTCTACAAGCTGAAAAATATGGGCGATAGTTTTTATGGCTGCTTGACGGCGGTGGAAATCATGATGGATAGGTTTCCTTATTGACCTTTAATATTAAAACTATTAAATTGTATTGGGAGTTGCACATGATTAAAATCACAGTCTGTATCGGAAGCTCTTGCCACCTAAAGGGATCCCGCCAAATAGTGGAGACGCTCCAGGAACGCATCGAGGAGAACAGTCTTAAGGATATGGTCGAGCTTTGCGGTACATTTTGCATGGGTCGCTGCACCGAGGGCGTGTGCGTCGCTCTGAATGAAGATTTTTTCTCGCTCACTCCGGATGATACAGAATCATTTTTTACCGGCGAAGTGCTTCCGCGGCTTCGTTTTTAATGAAAGGCGGCGAAGGATTGACCGAGCATCTAAGGCTTAAGAAATCAAATTGCAAAAACTGCTATAAGTGCATACGCCACTGCCCCGTCAAGGCAATCCGCTTTTCGGGGAACCAAGCGCACATCGTATCGGATGAATGTGTGCTTTGTGGCGAGTGCTTTGTCGTCTGCCCGCAAAATGCCAAGGAAATAGTGGATGACACCGAAAAGGCAAAGTACCTCATAAATAGCGAGGAGATAGTTGTAGCGAGCATCGCTCCCTCCTTTGTGGCGAACTACGAGGGGGCGAACATCGCATCAATCGAAGTTGCACTCAAAAAACTTGGCTTCGCTTTTGCGGAGGAAACCGCCATAGGCGCAGAAATAGTCAAAACGAGGTATCAGGAACTGGTGGAAAGCAGGACCCAGAATGTGCTTATAACATCCTGTTGCCACACCGTCAACCTCATGATACGAAAGCACTACCCCGAAGCGCTGCCGTACCTCATCCCCGTTATATCACCCATGCAGGCGCACTGTGCGGACATTAAGCGCCGCTATCCCGATGCAAAAACGGTGTTTATCGGGCCGTGCATCTCCAAAAAGGCGGAAGCAGAAGATTACGCCGGGGATGTCGACTGCGTGCTGACCTTCGAGGAGCTTTCCAACTGGCTCGGGTCCAAGAATATAAAAATCGAATTCATAGAGGACAGCGCCATCAAAAGGCGCTCGCGCAGCTTCCCCACCAGCGGCGGAATATTGCGCTCGATGGATAAGCGCGACGATTTTGTATATATCGGCGTGGACGGGCAGGAAAACTGCATAAATGCCATAAAAGACGTCATTTCGGGCAAGCTTAAAAACTGCTTCATAGAAATGTCCGCCTGCACAGGGAGTTGCGTAGGCGGTCCCGCCATGGATAAGGACAGAAAGCGTCTCCTACAGGGTTATGCGGCAGTCACGCATTACACAGGTGCTAAGGACGCTACCTTTGAAATGTCGTCTCCTGCCATGCTTGCCAAGGAGCACTCCTACCTCGGCAACAAAAAGACTGTCCCGGGCAAAGCGGTAATAGACGAGATACTCCGCCAGATAAACAAATTCAAGCCAGAGGATGAGCTAAACTGCGGTAGCTGCGGATACGACACTTGCCGTGAAAAGGCTATCGCGGTCTTCCAAGGCAAAGCAGACCTGACTATGTGTATGCCCTTTTTGAAGGAGAAGGCGGAATCCTTTTCGGACAATATCATACGCAACACACCAAATGGGATACTCGTGCTGAACGAGCATTACGAAGTGCAGCAGATTAACAACGCCGCCATGAAGATGCTAAACGTAAGGTACGCTTCAGATGTGCTGGGCGAGCAGGTCGTGCGCATACTCGACCCGACGGATTTCATAACCGTAAAGAGTACGGGACTGTCCATCCAGGAAAAGCGCACCTACCTAGCCGAGTACGACAAGCATATCGAAGTGAGCATAATGTACGACAAGAGCTTTCGCATACTTATGTGCATCATGAGGGACATAACCGAAGAACAGACCGAGAAAGAGCGCAAGGAAGCAGTGAACCGCGTAACGGTCGATACCGCAAATAAAGTTATCGACAAGCAAATGCGCGTCGTTCAGGAAATCGCCTCTCTGCTCGGGGAGACCGCCGCCGAAACCAAAATCGCCCTGACAAAGCTCAAGGAGTCAATCTAAAATGAACAGGCTTTGCACGGACATTGGCTGGCGCAGCCTGAACAAATACGGCGAAGAACTTTGCGGCGACCATGTGGACATCGTCGAGGAAGACGAAAACACGACTGTTGTGGTGCTCGCAGACGGTCTAGGGAGTGGCGTCAAGGCGAGCATACTATCGACGCTAACCTCGAAGATAATATCCACCATGATCGCGTCGTCCATGACCATTGAAAACTGCGTTTCGACCATCGCCGCGACTCTGCCCGTTTGCTCTGTTCGAGGAGTCGCCTATTCCACCTTCACGATAATCAGGGTTACAAACGGCGTGACCGCAGAACTCATTCAGTTCGACAATCCCCAGGTTATACTGCTAAGGAACGGCGTCAACGTCGATTACCCCATCGAAACGCTGAGCATCGAAGGAAAAACCATACAGCGTTCCAAATTCCCCATATACGAGGGCGATATCTTCGTTGCCATGAGCGACGGAGTCGTCCATGCAGGCGTGGGAAACACGATGAACTTCGGCTGGCAGCGCAAGGACGTTATCGATTACCTCGAAGCATTTTCGCAGGTGGGCTTTACTTCTAAGACTTTGACTACTATACTACTTGAGGAGTGTAATAGGCTGTATGGCGGTCAACCCGGCGACGACACCACCGTCTGCACGGTGCGTATCCGCGCCCGGGAGCCCATGAACCTTCTTATCGGTCCCCCGTCAAGAAGGGACGAATGCGAGCGCATGATGTCCCTCTTTTTTGCCAAGGAAGGCAAGCACATAGTGTGCGGGGGGTCGACCTCCACCATCGCCGCCGAATACCTGAACAAGCCGCTTGCTCCCACTTTGGACTACCCCGACCCGGACATTCCTCCCATCGCGACCATAAGCGGCGTCGACCTGGTCACCGAGGGAGTGATAACCATAAACCGGGTGCTTTCGTATGCCCAGAACTACCTAGAGGGCAACGATTCCTATTCCGAATGGAGCACAAAGCGCGACGGCGCTTCCCTAATCGCGCGGATGCTCTTTGAAGAAGCGACGGACATCAACTTTTTCGTCGGATGCGCCGTCAACCCCGCCCACCAAAATCCCGACCTGCCCATCAACTTCAGCATCAAGATGAGTCAGCCCACCACCGAAAGTTCCCACCCATAAAAAACCCT